>JACQUE010000088.1 GCA_016210425.1 Chloroflexota bacterium
GCTTGCGCTTCCGCCTCCTGGCCCTCGCCATAGTTAAGAAGGTTGAGCATAGGGTGCGCCGTGATGAACTGGTAGTTCTCGATGAGCTTACGCTCCTGGAGCGTAAGCTCTTGCTCGCTCACGGGCACGTTATCTTCCAGCCTGTCCTTCATCCGGGCCAGTAGCTGCTGCTCGGCATGGGCCGCCTCTCGCTCTTGAGGCTTGGCCGCCTTAAGCGAGGTTTCCATCCGCTCCAGCCGCCGCTCGATAAAGGCCATATCGGCGAACGCGAGCTCCAGGTCCATCGACGCGATGTCACGCTTGGGGTCTACTGAGCCCTCTATGTGAGGAACCCGGTCGTCCTGAAAGACGCGGACGACGTGGATTATAGCATCAGCGCGGGCGAGTTGGCTCAGGAATTGGGGCGTTAAGCCTGCCTCCGCTTTACCGAAGCCCTTCACGAAGGCGCCGTAATCGATGTAGGCTATTTCAGCGGGGACAACGCGATGAGGCTTGAAGAGATCGGCGAGAGGGGGCAAGCGTTGATCCGGCACCTTCACGATGCCGATGCTATGATCACCCCGCGCTGCCTGGTCCACCTTGATGCCCGTTAGCGCGCTGAAGACCGTTGTCTTGCCGCTCTGGGGCAGCCCGATGATGGCGATCTCCATTGCTTCTCCCGTTGCGGGGCGGCGGGATAGAGAGGCCGAGGCCTACTCTATAGCATAGAGTACACCATCCTGCGAGGCTATGTATAGCACGCCCCCGGCCATGGCCGGCGATGACGTGACAGGGCCCCCGGTCTGAATTTCCCAGGCCTTCTTCCCAGTCTCCGCGTCCACGGCATAGATATGGCCGTCCGATGAACCGAAGTACAGCTTCCCTTTGCCGAAGACAGGCGATGAGGTGACCGGGCCACCCGTCTTGAAGCGCCAGCGTTCCTCTCCATTGCCGGCATCGACGGCGTAGAAGTTGAAGTCCTGAGCGCCAAAGTAGACGACGCCGTTGGCGACCGCCGGCGTTGAACTGATGCCGTCACGGCTTTTCAGACTGAATACCCAGTTGATACCGCGCAGCGGGGGCGGCTTTGGCGCCATATTCCAGAGCCAGAACTGAGTCCAGGCCGTGCGTAGACCTCGCTCACCCCAGCGCTCCTTCTGCAGCGTATCCAGGGAGTAGAGCCTTCCGTTGTCGGCTCCCACGTAGGCTGTCCGCCCTACCACTGTTACGCCTGATGAGACTCCGCCGATGACGTTGTAGAAATAGCGATGGCGGCCGTTCTTGGCTTGCAGCGAGTACACCTTGCCATCTTGAGACCCAAAAGTCGCCACGCCACCGGCAACAGCGGGCGATGCCTTCACCCAGCCGCCAGTATCGGCTGTCCAGCGCTTCTTTCCCGTGGCAGCGTCGAACGTATAGACCTTGTGGTCGCCGGAGCCAATGTAGAGTATGCCATCCAGCACAAGCGGTGAGGCAATGATGGGATTGCCGGTCTCGTACTCCCACCGCAACTCGCCGGTGTTTATGTCCAGAGCAAGCAGGCGATGATCGCGCAGGCCTACGAAAAGTAGGTCGCCGGCAATGGCGGGAGATGAGTCGACTGGGCCTGTGACCTTGTGCTCCCAAACGAGGTTCCCAGTGGCCGCATCAAGGGCAACAATGCGGCGGTCCCCCGAGGCGAGATAAACCCTGCCACCGGCAACTACAGGTGACGAGTAGATGGGCTCCTGCGTTGTAAAGCGCCATTTGACGACCCCTTTAGGGAGCGGGTAATCGCCAACGTCGTATCCCGAGCGAGTGGCATTGTTTCCCATCATCCGCCATTCGCCAGGCGATGAGGTGGAGGATATGTTCGTAGTGGGCGCGGGCAATGGTAGAGATGGCCTGCCCAGGCCCAGGTAGGTTAGGCCACCTATCACCACTATCGAGCCAATCGCAGCTAGGACACCTCCGGCTGCCCGTCCAATGCGGCGCTGACGATGCCGCCATCGCACCCAACGCCTTGCCTCGGAGGCAGCGACCAGCGGGGCTGTCGCAAGGGATGCGCTGCAGCTCCGGCAGGTGCTCGCCCCCTCAGGGTTTGGCGTTGCGCAGACAAGGCAAAGGAGGGTCCTCCCCTCAGATGGCTGCTCGGGCAGCGTAACTTCAGTCTCGTAGGATACCGGCTCTGCGGCTGCAGCGGCTATAGCAGGGGTCGATGCCACTGCCTCGGAGGGCTCGCCCGGTGGCACAGTCTCCCCGACGGCAGCCGCTAGGGCCACTGCCAGCTCGCCTGCTGTGGCGAAGCGCTCGCCCGGAAGCTGTGCCATGGCCCTGAGGATGACCCGGTCAACGGCCGACGGGATGGCAGGGTTGAGCTCGCTTGGGGTTAGGATAGAGTAGGCCGCCTGCTTCGCGTAGACGGTGAGCGGAGTATAGCCCAAGAAGGGGAGCTCGCCGGTGAGCAACTCGTAAAGGAGGACGCCCATCTGGTAAACATCGCTCCTACCGTCAACGGGAAGCCCCTGGGCCTGCTCTGGGGACATGTAGGTAGGGAGGGGTGTCGTCAGGGCGGTGCGCATCAGCGGATGCACCCCCTCGCCGAGGGTTGCCATGCCGAAGTCGGTGAGGAAGACTGTGCCATCGGGGGCCAGGAAGACGTTGCTGGGCTTGAGGTTGCGGTGCGTTATACCCTTCTTATGTGCCGCATCCAGGGCGGCAGCGATCTGCGTCGCAATCCTAACCGCTTCCTGAAGTGGCAAAGAGCCATGCAGCCTGTCCTTCAGGCTGCCGCCCGCCATGTAGGCAGTAGCGACGTACCTGACATTATTGTCCTGGGAGCACTCGTATATCGGGAGTATGTTGGGGTGAGCTAGCTCGGAGACGGCCTTGACCTCAGCCTGGAAGCGGGCCATAAGCGCAGCCTCCGAGGCAAAGTAGGAGCGCAGGACCTTAATCGCCACCTCGCGCTGCGAGACCATGTCCTCGGCCCGGTAAGTCGACCCGATGCCGCTGTTGCCCAGCATCTCGCGCAGATTGTACTTGCCGATGGTGTCCATGACTACGCTGCTCACAACGTGCCCCTTATCGCGGTCTCAAGCCGGGGATTTCCAGAGTAAAGCCAGTATAGAGTAAGTTGCCCCTTACGTCAAGGTAATGGTTTGCGGGGGCCGAAAGAGGCCCGTCAAGTGCCTTTCATGATCAGGTACATAGCTAGGAAGAGGATGGCAGTTAACGATAGCTCCATTATGCCCGATGGATGGCCGCGATGCGTGAGGTGGTATACACCTATGCCAAAAAGGAAAAGCGCGATGAGACAGAGCAGCCCCAGGGCAAGCTGAAGTTCCCGATTGCGGCTCCTCATACTCCACCACCCTTCCCAAGGCGATCTTCGTCAGGCCAGCTTCTCCTTCAATGCGTCCACCAGTTCAGATATTGCCACTCGCTCCTGCTCCATGCTGTCCCGTTCGCGTATCGTGACCGCGTTGTCCTCCAGTGAGTCGAAATCGATGGTGACAGCGAGGGGCGTTCCTGCCTCATCCTGCCGCCGGTAGCGCCGCCCGATGCTCTGCGAATCATCGTACTGCGTCATGAAGTGCGGGCGCAGCTTGTCCCACACTTGCTTGGCCAGAGGTCGCAGCTTCTCATTCCTTGAGAGGGGCAGGACGGCGACTTTTATAGGGGCCAGCTCCTTGCTCAGGCGCAGAACCACCCGCTTCTCGCCGCGCACCTCCTCCTCGTCATAGGCGTCCAGCAGGAAGACCAGGACCGCCCTGTCCACACCTGCCGATGGCTCGATGACGTATGGGGTGATATGCTCGTTGGTCTCCTCGTCAAAGTAGGTGAGCTGCTTGCCGCTGTACTTGCTGTGCTGCTGCAGATCGTAGTCCGTGCGGTTGGCGACGCCCATGATCTCGTGCCAGCCCCAGGGGAAGAGGTACTCGACCTCGTTCGTGCCAGCCGAGTAGTGGGCCAGGTCTTCTTTGGGCAAGCTGCGGGCGCGCAGATGCTCGCGGCGGACGCCCATACGGACGTACCACTCCAGACAGGTCTCCGTCCAGCGCCGGTGCCACTCCTTGGCCTCCTGCGGCCGGACGAAGTACTCGATCTCCATCTGCTCGAACTCCCGCGTCCGAAAGATGAAGTTGCCGGTGGTGATCTCGTTGCGGA
>JACQUE010000093.1 GCA_016210425.1 Chloroflexota bacterium
GGCAGATGCAAGGCGGCGCGTCCCAGGGGATCGGCACCGCCCTGAGCGAGGAGCTTCTCTTCGACGAGAAGGGAGCCGTCCGCAACCCCAATCTCCTCGATTACCGCCTACCGACCATGGCCGACGTTCCGCCCATCGCCGCTGAGATCGTGGAAGTACCCATCGAGGAGGCGCCGTATGGCACCAGGGGCGTGGGCGAACCTCCCATAACGCCAACCTCGGCGGCCATCGCCAATGCCGTCGCTGATGCCATCGGCGCCCGCGTCACCCGCATCCCCATCACGCCCGAGCGCGTCCTGCGCGCCCTGGGCCGCCTTCGGGAGGATGCATAGGCAGGATGCCAAGAACGGGGAGTACAAAGGGGCAGTGCCCCTTTGACGGGGGTTCAGGGGGTGTCCCCCTGATTAATTCAATTAAAGCCCGAAGTGCTTCCTTGAGCCCCCTTGAGGGGGTTTGGGGGTGATATTTGGGTTCATATCCTGCATCCTCCTCGCCGCCGGCGAGTCCACCCGCATGGGCAGCCCCAAGCCACTCCTGCCCTGGCCCGGCGGCAACCTGATCCAATACCACCTGCGGGAGCTGACGGCCGCCGGCGCCGACCAAATCGTGGTCGTATTGGGGCACGAGGCGGAGCGGGTCCTGCCCTACGTTAAAGGCGAAGGCATCCGCGCCGCTGTTAACGAAAGATACAAGGAGGGCAGAGCCACCTCGCTGCGCGCGGGGGCTTCGGCCATCTCGAATGCTCCTTACACGATCCTGGTTCTTTCGGTCGACCAGCCCAGGCCTCGCGCCATCATCGAGGCCGTCCTGCGCGCCCACCAGGCCGGCGACGCCCTCATCACTATCCCGACTTACTGCGGAAGGCGAGGTCATCCGCCCGCCTTCGACGGCTCCCTACTATCGGAGCTGGCCTCGGTGACCGATGAGACTCTAGGCTTGCGGGCTGTAATGCAGCGCCACGCACCCGATATCCGCGAAGTCGCTGTAGGTTCACCGTTCGTCCTCCTGGACATCAATACACCACAGGACTACGAGCGGGCCAGACTGGCCTTCGCCACAGAACAGCCCTAGAAAATGCCATCATAGTTGCTTAGAAAGGTACCCTTTCACGCCCTGAAGATGGTACTATAGCCCTTGGCCCCTGCGTTTTTGAAAGGTGGAGCCCCCAGGGATCGTCCCTCTCGCAGGAGTCCCGATCTGAATAGACCGACGGTCCACCCGTCATTCTTACCGTACCAACTGTCATTGCTACGCAAATGGCATACTGGGCATTCGTGAACCATGCAGCCAGCCCGTTTCCTTGAGCGTGTCGAAAGGAACGGCGGCGGCCTTCGACCGGCTCAGGCAACGCTGCTTGAGCAATAGGCGACCAGTATGACATTTGCATCCTTCGTGGTGTCCTCTTGCAGAGGACATGGACGATTCTGAGCGTACCACTGTCATTCTGAGCGAAGCGAAGAATCCGGCCTCGTGAGGCAAGGCCCTTCGCCTGCGGCTCAGGGTGACAGCGACCCTTAACTTGATTAAGACTTAGCCTAAGGAGTCGCATTTGATCACAACCGCCGTAGGAAACTATCCGAAGCCGCCGGCCCAGCCGGGGGCGGCCAACCTGCGCCAGGCCATCGCCCGCTTTGACGAGGGCAAGATCACCCTGGAGGAGCTCAACCGCGTGGCCGACGAGGTCACGAAGGACGTCATCCGGGAGCAGGTCGAAGCCGGGCTTGACCTGGTGACCGACGGCCAGATCCGTTGGCAGGACGGCCAGACGTACCTGACGGGCGGCATCGAGGGCTTCACCCTCACCGGCCTCATCCGCTACTTCGACACCAACACCTACTACCGCCAGCCCGTCGCCGAGCGCGATCTCAAGTGGAAGGCGCCTATCACCGTCCGCGACTACCAGTTCGCTGTCGCTAACAGCGCCAAGCCGGTGAAAGCCGTGCTTACCGGCCCCTTCACTTTGGCTAAGCTCTCCCGCGACGCCCACTACGGCGACTCTCGGGCCTTCGTCCTCGCTCTTGCCAGGGCCCTGAATCAGGAGGCAAAGGCCCTCGCCCAGGCCGGAGCGCCCGTCATCCAGTTCGACGAGCCCGCCATCCTCAAGGCCAAGGCAGAGTTCGGCCTATTCCAGGAGGCGGGCCGCATCGTCACCGACGGCATATCGGCCAAGACAGCAGTCTACACCTACTTCGGCGACATCTCGGGCCTGGCCCCCCATTTCTACAAGCTCCCCTTCGATATCATCGGCCTCGACTTTACCATGGGACCGGCCAACTTCGACCTGCTGAAGGGCTTCCCCGCCGATAAAGAGCTAGGCCTCGGCATCATCGACGCCCGCAACACTAAGATGGAGACCGTCGACGAGATCGTCGCCGCTGTAAAGCGTGTGTCCGCCGCCGTTCCCATCTCCCGCATCAACCTCAACCCGAGCTGCGGCCTGGAGTTCCTGCCCCGCAAGAGCGCCCGCGCCAAGCTCGCCCGCATGGTGGAGGGAGCCAAGAAGGCACAGGAGGTGCTCTCATGACCAAGGGACTGCTTACGACAGCCGTCGGTAGCTACCCAAAACCGCCTTATCTATTGCAGGCGCGCAATCGCTTCGCCAGCGGCAAGCTCTCCGCTGAGGAGCTCTCGCACCTCGAGCGCCAGGCAACGACCGAGTGGATGCAGCGCCAGGAGGAGTTGGGACTCGACATCATGGTGCACGGCGAGATGGAGCGTGGCGATATGGCCACCTACTTCGCCGAGAAGCTGGAGGGCTTCGTCATCAGCGACCTCGTGCGCTCCTACGGCA
>JACQUE010000080.1 GCA_016210425.1 Chloroflexota bacterium
CGCAAGACGATCTGGGCGCACGACGCGAGCGAGGGAGTAGGTCCGGAGAAGGCCTTCGGGGTGAAGCTGCAGGCGGACCAGGGCATCGTTGCGCAGGAGGCGCTCATCGACCCAGGTGGGGGCCTGGCGCACGGCACCATAGGTTCACCGGAACCATAGGCTAGGCACGGGCAGAGCCCTAGCTTGCCATAGGCGCCGGCCGTTGTGCGGGCATAATTGCGCAGGTGGGGTCGTCAAGAGGAACGCGGAAGAGGTAAGATAGCAAGTTACGCGGTTGGGAGCACTTGTGTGATCCGAGGAAGGAGATTCGAGGTCATTCCCTGTTCTTCCCGCAGCTTCTTCGCCTAAACGCTCTCGTAGAAGAACCCTAGGTAAGGCGGTCCGGCAGAGATGATGTCGATAACCTCGATCCGTGCCCGGCATGGCTGGCCAGCCATCAGTGCTGCGGTCGCACTCTGGGCGGCTATCGTCTGTTACATTGTTGTCTTTTCGGCCCTCTCGATAGCCCGTCACGATTCCCTCAACACGCGAGCGTTCGATGTCGGCATATTCGACCAGGTAATCTGGAACACGTCCCGCGGCAGGTTGTTTCAGAACACGGTTATGCAGTTCGCCCCGAACTTCCTGGGTAATCACTTCTCCCCAATCCTGCTCCTTCTGGCGCCCATCTATTGGGTATATGCAGATGTCCGCGCCCTGCTAGTCGTTCAGACCCTGGCGTTAGGACTGGGGGCTCTCCCCATCTACCAGGTGGCCCGTCAACAACTAGGTAGTCGCAGACTAGCGCTGGCTTTTGCAGGGGGCTATCTCGCCAACCCTGCCCTCCAGTACGCTAACCTGTGGGAATTCCACGAAACGGCTCTGGCAGTCCCGTTCCTTGCATTCGCCGTCAAGTTCCTGGTGTCGCAAAAGCACAAGCTTTTTTTGGCTTTTTTGCTTCTCGCTTTGCTCTCTAACGAAAGCATGTCCTTGGTTGCAATCGGAATGGGCTTGTACCTGGTAACTGCCCAAAGACAGAGGGGCCTCGGCATCGCCGTCTGTCTCGGGGGCATGCTATGGGCGTATGTGGTCGGGTTCCTGATCGTGCCCTACTTTTCCACGGCCCATACCAACATTTTCCTAGGCCGATTCTCCTATCTGGGCGATAGTTGGCAGGAGGCCATTCGCACCTTCTTTATCGCCCCCCATCGCGTCATAGCTGAGCTAATTAGCTGGACGAAACTGAAGTACGTCTTGAAACTGCTGGCACCGTTTGGCTTCATGCCAACAATTGCACCTCAGGCTTTGCTAGTTCCCTTTCCATTTCTTGCCAGCCTGCTGATCAGCGATTATCCACCACACTTCGACATTGTGTACCACTACTCTGTTCCGATGATACCGCTCCTCTCGCTGGCAGCTATTGCTGGAGTGGCCAAGATAATCCAGGGGCAAGAAGCTCTGGGAAAGCGCCTCGTTTACGCACTTGCGGCCTTTGTCGTTTTGTCCGGTTTCGTCACATCCTATCTCTACGGGCCCAGCCCGTTGAGCAGAAACTATGAGTCTGAGCAATTCAGGAGGACAAGTCATTCAACCCTCCTGGGGAAGTTTCTGGCGGCCATTCCCTCAGACGCCTCAGTAAGCGCTCAGGAGAATCTGGTGCCCCATCTTTCCCAGCGCAAGCGTGTCTACAGGTTTCCGATGTTGGGTGGGGCTGACTACGTCTTTCTAGATTGGGGGGGTCCTAACGAGTACAGACAACAGCGCTACGATGGCTACAGGCTAGGGCGATACGAGGACGAACTTGAGGCGCAAGAGTTGGTGCGCAATCCCTTATATGAGAGCATCATGGAAGAGGATGGGTATCGTTTATTCCGTCGAAAGAGCTCGATGGCCATGCAGCACGAAATAGGGACGGACTTTGAGGCTGCTTTGACCTTACTTGGCTACGATCTCCAGAATATTGTTGTTGGGGACGGCGAAACCCTAGAAGTAGGGTTGTACTGGCAGCGGCCGGAAGACTTGCCCAAATGGCGTAGGGACACCAGGTTGTCCACTTCCCTCGCACTAGTTGATGACAAGGGTGGTGTTGCTGCCCAGGTGCAGAGGTCGCCCGGTTTTGAGGGCAGCCGGACCGACTGGTGGCTGCCAGGCGAGGTCGTCTATCAACTGTATAGCATTACTGTCCCGCTGGGTACTCCGCCAGGAGGCTACCGGCTTGCAGTAGGGGTGTATGAACGCGCTTATGACTGCGATCCTGCCCTTCCCGTGACTACAAGCAGGCGATGCAGCCGGGCGCTAGACGGTGCAGCCGCAGTGGTGCGCACGCTCTCGCCGCTCGCTGGCGACAATGAGTTGGGTGGCTCATTCACCATCGGCGCGGTTTCGGTAAGCGTGGCAGCGTACCCTGGTCAAAAGGAGCTTTTGTCCCGGGTCGAGCCGTGAACCGGCTCGCAGACAAAGCCTAACCTTTGCCTCCATGTTCATCCTGATGTGACCGCGAAATGGGTTTGGGTCCTTTAGACAGCAGGTAATGAGGCCAGCCGAAGACCCCCCCGCTACGATTAGGCCGCCCATCACGGCCCCCAGCCCTGCTTCAGCTATGGCGAGAAACCGGTGGCTTCTTGAGCGGCTTTGAGCCCTCTCCCACAGAGACCTTGACAAACCGCTGTCATCGGCTATCATTAGTGCAAATAATTATCAAGCCCTGCATAGCTCGTGTCTGCGCAGGGCAAATGGCCGAATCCCCCCAAGACATCGCGGCGAGGTGCTGTTATGCTTTTGCGTGTCCTGGGGGTGCTCTTGTTTGTAGGGTTGCTGGCCGTCTCCCGTCCATCTTCTGCTGGCGCTAGTGATCCAGACACCTATGTGGTCCAGCGCGGAGATACAATCTACCAGATCGCGCGACGCTTGGACGTCTCCCCAAGTGCTCTTATCCAACTGAACCAACTCGCAGACCCGTGGCTTATCTTCCCAGGCCAGGTCCTCCGCATTCCCTCGCAGAAAGGAGGCGCACCCCCTCCTGTCTCGCCGCCGCAGCCACCCCTCCCAGTCCCCACAGACGGCTCGTGGATCACGGAGCGCTTCAAGGTGACGGCCTATTGTAAGGTGGGCAACATGAGCGGTGGCAAATTCGTCTACGAGGGAGCAGCAGCGGCGGATGCCAGCCTCTTTCCGCTTGGCACTCGGGTGGAGGTGGAGGGGGCCGGGGAGTTCACCATTGAGGACCGCTTTGGTTGGGACGCCCGCGAGTACCGGCTGGACATCTGGAAGAGCGACTGCGCTGCTGCACGAATCTGGGGCCTCCAGTTCCGGCGACTCCGGGTCCTGAGCCTGGGCAGTGGGGCCCCCAACACGATCCCCGGAGCCGCCGCTGAGGCGGAGGCGCTGCGGTTTATCGCCAGCAGGCGCCCCGATGTCATCGCCTTCTATCGCAGCAACGGCTGGCCCGTCGACGATACCTCAGCTATGGTGCAGAACTGGCTGGGAATGACGCACGAAAGCGCGGTCATCCAGGCGGGACGGAATGCCCTGGCTATCGCCCAGTCGATGGGTATGGGGCTGGATGAGGGGCTTGCCCTCGATTACATCGCGAGCCGCCGCCCGGACATCCTGGCCTTCTACACACGCAACGGATGGCCTGTGAACAATGTGCGGGCCATTATCGTGGACTGGCTCGCGATGACCAATGAGCCGATGATGCAGCTTGTGGGGCGCCGCGCCACGGCGGTGGCGCTGACGCTGGGCTGGGGCGGCCGGTAGCCCTGGCAGGTACTTGAGAGAACTTCTTGGAGATTCTTTTTGGCGTGCCTGCGAAAAGGCAACGGTTCGATGTTACCGCTGCCTTGCAGGCGGAGCCTGAAATCAGCCTTGTGGCGCGCCTGGAGGGATTCGAACCCCCGACCCTCGGTTCCGAAGACCGATGCTCTATCCACTGAGCTACAGGCGCTCGAAGATGAATATCGCCCCCAAGTGGGGCGATACTATTTCAGAGGATGGGGTGGGCGAAGGGATTTGAACCCTCGATCTCCAGGGCCACAACCTGGCGCCTTAACCGCTCGGCTACGCCCACCGTGTATAAGAGGACCTTATGGCATAGAGCTAATCAGCGCGTGGAGGCCGCTATTGACCGCAGAAGGGTGACCGATGTCGTCGGCGACCATCTGGGACATGAGAGCGAGGACGGACTCGCTGTTGGCGGCCGCGTTCGCCGATTCCTCGTCTTCCCAGACGGTGATGGTTGCCACCTCCTGGGGCATTCGGGGCGCTTGGATGTGCAGCCGCGAAACGAACCCTTTGTGCTGGGAGAGCAGATCGCCGAGCTTCTCCACCATGGCGCTGCCCTGCTTCTCCCTGCCTGGGTGGATCAGCCAGCCTGTGATCCTTACCATTCTCATTGTGGACCTCCTTGCGGTCGGTCTCGCATAGCTGTCCGCTGATATAGTGAAAGTGATTCTATAATAACTCGGGTCTGTTGTCGAGACTCCTGATCGGTCACAATATACCGGTTGTCCGTGTCCCCAACAAGGCCCAGTCCTTTAGCACCCGCTGGTCATGGTCAAAAGCCATCGGCGGGAGGGCATTCGGCGGGAAGAAGCCCACCTCAGACACCTCGGGCCCTGGCTCAGCCTTGCCTCCGGCAATTGTTCCGGTGTAGACGATGAATACTACAGGGCTGGCCTCCTCCGAGTATACTCCGAGTAGATGGCCCAGTCGGAGGTCCAGGTTCGTCTCCTCTCGCACCTCGCGACGGAGCGCGTCCTCCACGCGCTCTCCCTCGTCCACATAGCCGGCCGGGTAGCTCCAGAGGCCCCTCTGTGGGTCCACGTTGCGCCGCACCAACAGGATCTTGCCGTCCTCCACTGCCACTACGCCAACCGCAACCTTAGGATTGTGGAAGAAGATATAGCCACATTTTGTGCAGACAGGGCGCACTCGCCCATGGGCGAACCGCCTCTGAAGCTCATTAGCGCATTGCGGACAGTATCTCACGATTATCTCACATCGTACCAATCTTACCAGAATGTCCTTTGTATAAGATAGATGTCGCCTGGGGTTGGTAGCGTAACGTTAAGTGTGTAAATTTATGGAGCGATAAAAGGGGCGTATCCTTCCAGGTGAAAGCAAACATCCGGAAAGGAGGCACGCCCCATGGTGCAGGTCAA
>JACQUE010000081.1 GCA_016210425.1 Chloroflexota bacterium
ATTGCAGGCAGCCTTCACCTTCGGAGCTTACACATCCTATCACTTTCCCCCCTTACAATCCAGCGCGGCTATCTTAGGAAACAAGAAGGGGATGCTAAAGCACCCCCTCGCACCGGCGAAAAAAGCTTGTGTCTTATCTCG
The DNA here is from genome assembly GCA_016210425.1 of Chloroflexota bacterium. GTDB lineage: Bacteria > Chloroflexota > Dehalococcoidia > JACQUE01 > JACQUE01 > JACQUE01. The sequence continues at coordinate 142 of JACQUE010000081.1, forward strand.
TGCTTAAGGCCTGCGAGATATCATCCCTCAGCTTCCTGGCCACGGCACGAGCCGCATCAGCGTAATCCGCGCCTCCTGAAGCGTAGAGGACCTGCCGCGATGAGTTGATTATGGCTCTCTCGCCGCGCTCGTTAGATCCGTACTTGGCGGAGAGCTCCAGGTCGCCGCCCTGGGCTCCCACGCCTGGTATCAGGATCGGGAGATCGGGGCAGATGGCCCGCACCTGACGGAGCTCGTCCGGATACGGTGCGCCCACCACGAGCCCCACATTGCCGAGGCGGTTCCATTCGTTGGCCTTAGATGCTACTACCTGATAAAGAGGGCGCTCCGGCTCCCCTTCGGGGCCGGAGCAGAGGAGGTTCTGGAGATCGCTTCCGCCCGGATTGGACGTGCGGCAGAGTATGAAGGCGGCCTTCTCGGGATAGGCCAGGAATGGTTCTAGGGAGTCGTATCCTAGGTAGGGGCTGACGGTGGCGGCGTCGAAGCCCCAGGTCTCGAAGAGGGCCCTGGCGTAGGCCCTCGCCGTGTTGCCGATATCGCCGCGCTTGGCATCGATGATGATGGGGATATGGCTCGGGACGGCTGCGGCCGTCTTCTCGAGGGCGGCCATACCATCCTTGCCCATCGCCTCATAGAAGGCGATGTTGGGCTTGTAGGCGCAGACGAGGTCCGCCGTGGCTTCGATGATGGCGGTGTTGAAAGCGGCGACGTCCGGTATGGGCATCAAGCTTGGGTCCGGGTCCAGCCCTACGCAGAGCCACGAGCCATTGACGCGGGCGGCGGTCTCGAGCTTCTCCAGGAAGGTCAAACGGTCGCTCCTTTTGGGCACAGGCCCGGACACAGCCTGCGCGCCATCTCCAGAAAGCCCCGCGAGTCGCCGGTGGCGTGGCAGGTGAGTGAGCCCGGCTTCTGGCGCGCGCTGAGCAGGTCACGCTCCGTGAGCACCCGTTGCACCTGACGGGCAACCGGCAACGCCGCATCCACGACGCTGACCTTGGGCCCGACGATCTCCTCGATAGCCGGGCGAAGGAAGGAGTAGTGAGTGCAGCCAAGGACGAGGTAGTCGATGCCCTGGGCGATGAGGGGGTCCAGATACTGGTGGAGCAGAGTGTGGACCCGCGAAGATTTAACCTCCCCCTGCTCCACGAGCTCGGCAAGGAGGGGACACTCGCGGGTAAAGACATCGACGCCGGTCGCGAACTGGGCCACCAGGTCCGCCAGCACCTGTCCCTGGACAGTGCCTTTAGTGGCAATTACGCCCACCTTGCCGCTCCGCGTCGCGGCGCTGGCCGGCTTGATCGCCGGCACCATGCCGACGAAGGGTGCCGAGAAGCGGTTGCGCAGGGTGGCCAGGGCGGCGCTGGATGCCGTATTGCAGGCGACGACTATGATCTTGGCACCCCTGTCCAGGAGCCAGTCCGCCGCCTGGCAGGCCAGCTCCTGCACCTCTTCCCGCGACTTCGAGCCATAGGGGAAGTTCAACGTGTCCGCGTAGTAGATGATGTCCTCGCTGGGCATGAGGGCATTGACCTGCTCGACGACGCTCAGGCCGCCTATGCCCGAGTCCATCACGCCAATAGGCGAGGCATCCACCTATGGAGCCCCTTTCTGATCGATGATGAACGGCACGTATAGTCTCTGCCAGCCATCAAGCATGTTGAGTACCACCGGCACCGTGACGGGTACAGGGTTGTTAGATGTCGTGTTGTAAAGGCGGATCTCCCCCTGATAGAGGCCTGCCGCCAGTCCGGACGGGTCGACGCCCACCTCCAGCGTCGCCGGTGTCTGACCAGTGGTCGTACCGAGCTTTATCCAGTTGGCACCGGCCTCGGCGCGCCAGTTGATAGAGCCGGCGAGCGAGTTTTCGATCTGCACCTTCTGCTCCTGCGGGATGATATCCCCCCGAATGGTGAAGGAGAGGTTACCCGGTGTGGCCCTGAGCCCGCCGATGACGAGGGTGACCGGCACGTCCTTCGTGATAGGTGTGTTGCCGTTCACCGTTCCCGTGACGGTGATCTTCCCGCTGTAGCTGCCGGCTGCGAGGCCGTCGGTCTTCACCGAGGCCGTCACGCCGGCAGGCGCCCTGCCGGATGTTGGCGAAAGGGCAATCCAGGCAGCGGAAGGCGTCGCCGTCCATGTCATCTGCCCACCGCCATCGTTGGACACCTGCATCTGCTGGGACGGAACGGGAGCATCTGAGAGCTTCTCGAAGGCTAAGGTGGCTGGCGCAACTGTAAGCACAGACGGCGCTACGGTAATGGCCACGTTAAGAGTCGGGTTGTTGTAGGGGGGCCGGGCGAACCATGTCACGCCCTCTTGAACCATGTCCCACTTGAGCATGTAGCTCCCGGCCGCTTTCGGCGATGTCAGCAGTGCATCCACCACGACCTTCTGTCCGGGGGCCACCGGACCCGGAAGCACGTTGCGGTGGTCGTCTTCGGGCGGCTGAATGTATTGGTTGCCCTGGCTGTCGTACCAATGGTATCCGAGGTGGAATGGATTCGGGGAGCCGGCGTTCCAGGTGATCGAGCCGGTGTTTGTTACATCCACCTTTACCGGCACCGTCTCCCCCAGGGCCATCTTGACGGGCGTGTCGTGGGTGCCCCAGGCCACGGCCAACGTCGGCCTCTGGACTGTCACGGGCACGTTCAGCGTTGGGTTCCCCCGCTGCGCGAACCACGTAACGGACTCTTGCACCATATCGAGCTGAAGGTTGTAGGTCCCACTGGCCATAGGCGCCTTCACCTGGCCTTGAAGCGTGACTTGGCCGCCCGGGGCGACGTCGCTGGGCAGATTCAAGCGCTGGGCTGTGCCGTCCTTGTATTCGTTGCCCTGGGCATCATACCAGTGGTAGCCTAGCCTGAAGGGATTGACTCCGCTTGCCACCCACGTCTTCCGCCCGGCGTTGCCTAGGGTCACCGTTACGCTGAGGAGCTGTCCGCCATTGGCGCTGCCCGACACCTGATAGTCCCGCCAGGCCTGCCCATAGTCTGGAAGGCGGGCCCAGACCTGGCTGCGCACGGTGGGCACGTCGACGTATAGGCGGTCGCCGGGGCAGGTGGTCTGCAGGGCGTCGCGATGGCCCATGATATTGGGCAGGCTCTTGTCGACGAAGAAGCCGGAGCCGTTGGGGTTGATGCCCGTGTGGAACGCTTGCCAGGAAGCGAGGGAGAAGAGAGAAGCCTCGAGCTGCGACGACGGGGCTACGGATGCGTAAGTGCCCATTGCTGCGACCCCCAGGCTACCTCTATTGTACTGAAGTGCGTGGCCGCCCATGACGTTGTCGCCCCCATACCTGCCCTCGTAGGTGTTGCCGAAGCGGTCTATAAGGTAATTGTAACCGATATCGCCCCAGCCGAGAGTTACGGCATGGTAGTAGTAGATGGCGCGGATTGTGGCTACTGGGTCGGGCTCATCGTTGCTGGTGACGGTGTGATGGATGATCAGCTTGGCGGCATACTCGTACTCGCGTGGCCAGACCTCCGTCCCGCTGCTGAAGCGGTAGCTCTCGTCGGCGCCCCACGCGGCCCGAGGGATGATCGGCGGCTTGTTGACGGCATTGACCTGGGGGCTGACCATGACGTTAGCCTTGGCTTCAGCGATATTGGGGCCCTGGCTGGCGTCTATATAGGTAATGGTGACGGCCTGCAAACGGGGCGAGACGGAGCGGTCGGGGCGGCTGAAGGTGGCCCGGTACTGTATGTACCGGACGTCGCCATTGGTGAAGATGAGGTTGGCGATGGGGAAACTAGCTCCTCCGAGTCCGTCAAGGATGGTGAAATGAAGCCATTCAGACCAATCGTTCCCATCGACGCTGATTCTGGCATCCATGTCCAGGTCGGCATCGTCGGCCTTGTCCACCTCCCACGTTGCCCCTAGGGCCCTGAACGGGAAATCGGCCTTCTTGACCGGCGAGACGTAGACCCCCTCATTTCGCCCCGGGTCCAGCACGAGCTCGCCGTCATTCTTCTGCTCTATCGTGAGCCCGCTGACCTGTCCTTGCGCAAAATCGGCAGCGGTCGTCTGGACCCAGGTACCGGAACGAACCCTTGACATTACTCTGGGCGACTGTGAGGCGTCCAGGGGAGCCCCTATGCGCAGTCGGTTCACAAAAGGCAAGAGCTTATAGCCCGCTGCTGCTACGAGGGCTACGCCGATCCCCGCTAACCCCAGGAACCTCCTTCGGCCCACCTTCCTATCTAGAAGGCCCATACAGCATCGCTGCCTTTCATGTCACGTCTGCCACGCTGTGGGGGATGATAGCAGGACCCTAGTCATGACTCGATTAGTAGCCCCTTCAGTAACTGGCTGCGTTGGTTGGCCTTCAAGCCGTCTGCCGCAGCGGCCACCACAGCGGCAATGGGAAGCATCCGGGTCCAAGCGGAGCCTCCGGCAACTGCGGCGGGTTGGGTAGCGGAGCCGGCTGCGGCGCCAAGGTGAGCGCGCGATAGGCATCGACCCTGCCGGCACCCTGGCTATTGGGGGGGAGCCCAAGGTTGACGCAGGAGCGTATGAGCACGTTCTTGACCTGGGCCGGGTTCAGGTCCGGCTTGGCCTCCAGCAGAAGGGCGACTGTCCCAGAGGCGTGGGGCGTGGCCATGCTGGTGCCGCTGGCCTCGGTGTAGAACTCGTCGATGACGTGCCCCATGTTGGTGCCCCTGGCCCGGCAAGAGATTATGCCGTAACCCGGCATGAGAAGGTCTGGCTTGACGCGGCCATCGGCGGTTGGGCCGCGCGAGCTGAAATCGGCCAACTGGTCGCTGTCGGTGCTGGCTCCAACGGTGATGACGTTGCGGGCGGCCCCCGGCGACCCGATGCTGCCGCCGCGCGGCCCATCGTTGCCCGCCGCCGCACAGACGACCGCTCCTCGCGCAACTGCCGCGTCGCAGGTGAGCGACAGCGGGTCGGAGCCGTCGGTGACGCC
>JACQUE010000082.1 GCA_016210425.1 Chloroflexota bacterium
GCGCTGGGGAGGCTATCGCAGGGCGAGAGCGATCTGGCGGTCTCGCCATTCTGCGGCACCAACATCGCGGTGGCCGCCGTACTCTCCGCCACTGCTTCAGCCGTAGCCTTAGGGAGCAAGAACCGCCTCGCCCGCCTGCCACAGGCGATCCTGGCCTCGATCTGGGCCATCATCGCCGCGCAGTTCGTCGGGCGCTACGTCCAGAAGCACCTGACCACGTCGCCGCACGTGGCGGGCATGCGCATCACCGGCATCACGCGGAAAGGCTTCGGACCGCTCACTATCTTCCACATCTCGACGGCGCGCGGCTAGGGCTTGGTCTCGATAGCCACAACGCGCACGAAGCCGGCCGGGTCTCGCTCTGTAGAGATTTCCGCGTCAGGGAAGGCCTGTTTGGCCTGGGCCTTGACGGCCGGGCCCTGGGCCGGCCCGATCTCCAGGTAGACGGCGCCGCCTGACCTGAGCTTCGCCGGAGTCTGCCTGAGCAGATCCAAGACGTAGTCGAGGCCTTCCTCTCCGCCGCGCAGCGCCTGTTGCGGCTCAAATCCGGATATCTCCAAGGGCAGAAGCGCCATCTCCTCGTCGGTCACGTAGGGTAGGTTGGCCAGGATGATGTCCACCGCCTCGGGCAGCGGCTCAAGCAGACTCCCCCGCAGCAGACAAACACGGTCCGCCACGCCATGCCGCCGGCAGTTCTCTGCGGCCACTTCGAGGGCTTTGGGCGAGGCGTCGATGGCGTAGACAGTGGCCTCGGGCAGGTGGACGGCCACAGCGACGGCGATAGCGCCGCTCCCAGTCCCCACATCAGCGATCTTAAGCCCCTGCGTGCCCCTGCCCACGGCGAAGGCCAAGGCCCGCTCGACCAGCAGCTCAGTCTCCGGGCGGGGGATGAAGGCGTGTGGGTCCATGGCCAAGTCAAGGTCGTAGAACTCGCGGTGGCCGAGGATATAGGCGGTGGGCTCGGAGCGGGCGCGGCGCCGCACTAAATCGTGGAGGGCATCGGCCTGCTGGGGCGTTAGCTCCTCATCCCAGTGGGCGTAGAGGCGGGCGCGGCTCCAGCCGAGGACGTGCATCACCAGGATCTCCGCGTCCAGGCGGGGGTCCTCGATGCCTGCCTCGTAGAGGGAGGCCGCCGCCTGAGCCAGGGCCTCCTTGACCGTCACACCAGTTGCTCCTCGAGCTCCCTGGCCTGCCGGCTGGTGGCCACGGTGTCGATGACCTCGTCCAGCTCGCCGTCCATGATGCGCGGCAGGTTGTGGAAGTTGGCGCCGATGCGGTGGTCGGAGAGGCGGTCCTGAGGGAAGTTATAGGTGCGGATCTTTTCGGAGCGCTCGCCCGTGCCGACCTGAGAGCGACGGGCCTCACTGACCTCCTGCTGCTGCTTGGCCATCTCCCGCTCCAGCAGCCGGGCGCGCAGCACCGTCATCGCCTTCATGCGGTTCTTGAGCTGTGACCGCTCGTCCTGGCAGACGACGACCAAGCCGGTAGGTATATGGGTAAGGCGGACGGCGGTCGCCACCTTATTGACGTTCTGGCCGCCCGCGCCGCCGCTGTGGAAGATGTCGATTCGCAGCTCCTCGGGGCTGATGTCGACCTCCACGTCCTCGGCCTCAGGCAGCACGGCGACGGTGGCCGTAGAGGTATGTAGGCGGCCCGAGGCCTCGGTGACGGGCACACGCTGGACGCGGTGGACGCCGCTCTCGTACTTGAGGCGGCTGTAGGCGCCGCGGCCCTTGATCTCGAAGATGACCTCCTTGAACCCGCCCGCACTGCTCTCGCTGCGGCTCAGGACATCCACGTCCCAGCTCTTGTTCTCGGCGTAGCGCGTGTACATGCGGAAGAGGTCGGCGGCGAAGAGGGCGGCCTCCTCGCCGCCTGTGCCGGCCCGGACCTCAACGATAACGTCCTTCTCATCATGGGGGTCCTTCGGCAGCAATGCGACCTTGATCTCCTGCTCTAGCCGCTCCTTCTGCGCCCTCAGGCGCTCGATCTCATCCTTAATAAGGGCGGCCATCTCCTCGTCCGCTCCGATAAGCATGGCGCCGGTCTCGTCGAGGTCCCGGCTGGTCGCCTTGTACTGCCGGTATTTGGCTACAAGGTCCCTTAGCCCGGCCTCCTCCTTGGCGAGGCTCTGCAGCCGCTCCAGGTCGGACACGACTTCGGGGTCGGCCATGAGGTGGGTAAGTTCCTCGTAACGTTTCTCGATGCTTTCTAAGCGTTCCAGCATTTCCGATTATGCCTCAAGCAAAGGCCCCCAAACCTTGGGGGCCAGTTTCCAGCTAGATTATAGCATAAGCCGCATCTTGAGTGCTCCGAGCGCTCACAGCTTGGCGTTGACTTTCTCCATGAGCTCGCCGATCTCAGGGAAGTGCTTAGTTGCCTTCTTGGAGTAGACCAGCTCGCCGTTGACGCTGATCTCGAAAGCGCCCCTTGTTCCGGGCACAAGGTTGAGGGAGCGTACGTGCTCGGCGAATACGTTCAGCAGCTCCTGAGCCGTCCACGCGGCCCTGGGCAGGTAGTTTCAAGGGACGCAGTATTCGAGATCGATCGTTATCTTATCGCTCATGGGCACCTCCTGAAGTTGATCCTAGACGGGGGCGAGGCTTTTGTCAAATGGAAAGACCTCCGGCCCCGATTGTGGCCTTTGGGTGCCGACATTGGTTGAGGAAAGTAAGGGAATGTATTACGCCAATTCCACCCGTCAAACAGATCCTGGCCTCCGCAAGACATCGAATGAAGACCGAGACAGCACGGCGAAGCCTCCCCCGAGCTTAAGGGGGAGGCTTCGAACATGTTCTCGAGACAAAGATTCCTGTTCTTTCTAGTGAACTGGCTGTGTCATAGGCCCGCGGTTCCCAGCGCCCGCCCCTAGTATTACAC
>JACQUE010000087.1 GCA_016210425.1 Chloroflexota bacterium
GGCCCTGCTGGACGAGATCGAGCCGGACATCGTCGGCTTCACTGTCCTCGCTCCCTTCCCCGGCTCGGACCACTATGACCCGAAGCTGCACGCGGACGTTGATTGGTCCACAGTGGATGAGTATGCAAATGACCTGACGCGCACCATGTATCTGACCAACGCTGAGCTCAAGGAGGAGCAGCAGCGCCTGGTCAGAAAGCACCAGGCCCGTCTCGCATTCAGGAACCAGCAACTGGAAGTTGCGGCTGCAAGGCAACGAGGCACCACGTGAAGAGCTTCGCCAAGGAGAGCGCGATGCTTTCGATGTCGGCTCCCGATCTGGGCCGGCGCGAGATCGAGCTAGTCAACGAGGTCCTGGCAGGCACCTGCCTGAGCATCGGGCCGATGCAAGAGCGCTTCGAGGAGGCAATGGCCTCCTACATTGGGAGCAAGCATGCGGTTGCCGTCAGCAGCGGGACCGCGGGGCTGCATCTTTGCGTCATAGGTGCCGGCATCGCTGAAGGCGACGAGGTGATAACCACACCCTTCAGCTTCGTCGCTTCCGCCAATTGCGCCCTCTACCAACGGGCACGCCCCGTCTTCGTCGACATCGAGCCCCACACCCTTAACCTCGATCCCCAGCGCGTCGAGGACGCCATCACCGCCCGCACTAAAGCGCTCCTGCCGGTGCACGTCTTCGGCCAGCCCTGCGCGATGGATGACCTCATGGAGATCGCGCAGCGGCATGGGCTGACCGTCATCGAGGACGCCTGCGAGGCCATCGGGGCCGAGTACAAAGGCAGGAAGCTGGGGACCTTCGGGGCCTCCACCGTCTTTGCCTTCTACCCCAATAAGCAGATGACCACCGGCGAGGGCGGTATCATCACCACCGATGACGCCGACCTGGCCGCGCTGTTCCGGAGCCTGCGCAACCAGGGGCGCGGCGGTGACGGCTCCTGGCTGGATCACGTCCGCCTGGGCTACAACTACCGCCTGGACGAGATGAGTTGCGCCCTTGGCCTCGCCCAACTAGAGCGCATCGAGGAGCTATTGGCCAAGCGAGACCGGGTGGCGGGATGGTATGCGCAGAGGTTGAGGGCCTTTCCAGAGGTTGAGCCTCCCCTGGCGAGCTGTGCCGGCCGCGCGAGCTGGTTCGTCTACGTGATCCGGCTGGCAAGTGGCACCGACAGGAAGAAGGTTATGGCTGGCCTGAAGGAGAGAGGCGTTCCCTCGCGCACGTACTTCCCGGCGATTCATCTCCAGCCCTTTTACAGGGAGCTTTTCGGTTACACGGAGGGGATGTTCCCGATAGCCGAGGACGCGGCGCGGCGCACGCTGGCGCTGCCGTTCCACGGTAATCTGGAAGAGGAGGATGTGGACTATGTCTGCAACAGCCTGGGCCAGGCGCTGACGCACCTATAGGCATCAAACGGAGGGGGAGGTATAGGTTTTGCAGGCCGTAATCGGCAGATCTGCTTTTTCCTATCCAGCCAGGTTCTTTCTCGATGGACTTATCATTTTAGCCTCCCTGGTGATAGGGCTCCTGCTCCGCTTCGATAGCCAGGTGCCGGTCGAGTACTATCGCTCCTTCGGCTACTTTGCCCCGGTGGCTGTCGCCGTCTACTGCGCATCCAACTACGGCTTCGGCGTCTACAGGCAGATGTGGCGCTACGCCAGTGCCTCGGGCGTCATCCTCATATTCGCTTCCGTCACACTCACCACGGGCGTCCTCCTGCTTGTGGACTTCGACTGGCCCACAACCCGCCCCTTGCCGCTAACGGTCATCATGATGGGCGGCATGATCACCCTCGTTGTATCCACGGCAGCCCGCTACCGCTGGCGCCTGGTAACGGGCTTCCTGTGGCGCTGGCGGGTTGTGACGCTGGGACCGCGGACTAAGGTTCTCGTCGTGGGCGCAGGTGAAGCCGGACAGCTCCTCTGCTGGCAGCTAACCCATCAGTCGGACCGTTACGAAGTCGTCGGTTTCATTGACGATGACCCTGCAAAGAAGGGCAGAAGGGTACATGGCGCGCGCGTACTGGGGAGCCGCCTCGAGATTGAGCGCATCGCGGAGGAGAAGGGCGTGGAGGTGATTATGATCGCCATCCACACCCTTAAGGGGGCAGACCAGCGGGAGATCATCGAGCTCTGCCAGAACACCGAAGCGCAGGTGAAGATCCTGCCCAACCTGTTCGACGTGATGGACGGCTGGAAGGAGCTGCCCATGCGCGATGTGCAGGTGGACGACCTGCTGGGCCGCCAGCCGAATCAGGTGGACTTCGCAATCTGCCAGCAGGTCCTCTCCGGCAAGACTGTTATGGTAACAGGTGCAGGAGGCTCCATCGGCTCGGAGCTTTGCCGGCAGATCGTGAAGTTCAAGCCACGAGCCCTAGTGGCCCTGGACAACAACGAGACGGCCCTACACGAGCTAGGCATCGAACTGCAGCTAAAGGGCGAGCCAGGGACCTGCCACTGCGTCCTCGCAGACATCATGCGCGAAGAGAAGATGACGCACATCTTCGAGGAGTACCGCCCCCAGGTCATTTTCCACTGCGCCGCCTATAAGCACGTGCCAATCCTGGAGACCTTCGTCGACGAGGCGGTGCTCGTCAACGTGCAGGGCACAAAGCTGCTCCAGGAGTTGGCGCAGATCTACCGCGCCGAGCGCTTCGTCTTCGTATCGACCGACAAGGCAGTTGCACCTGTGAGCTTCATGGGTATGACCAAGCGCATCGGCGAGATGATGATGATCAGCGCCCCTACCGCCAAAGGGACGTGCTTCACCGCCGTGCGCTTCGGCAACGTCCTTAACAGTCGCGGCAGCGTGATACCGACTTTCCTCAAACAGATCCAGCTCGGCGGGCCTGTGACCGTCACCCACCCCGACATGACCCGCTTCTTCATGGGCATCCCCGAGGCCGTCAGCCTGGTTATCCAAGCCGCTGCCTTCACCAAGGGCAGCGACATCTTCATGCTCAACATGGGCGACGAAATAAAGATCGTCGACCTGGCCCGGAAGCTGATCCGAATGCAGGGAATGAGGGTGACCAAGGACATTGAGATCGTGTATAGTGGTGTACGACCCGGCGAGAGGCTCTTCGAGGAGCTGACTCTGCCGCCCTGGGAGGAGAAGCAGGCTACCGGCCATCCCAGCATCTTCCAGGTTCGCACCCTCTACCCCATCCAGAGGGAGCCCCTGATGGCGCAGGTGGAGAGGCTGGTGGCGCTCGCTAGGCAGGGAGACCTGGACGAGGTGACCGGGCTGGCGCAAGAGATGGTCAAGATGCCTAATCTAACCCTGCAAGCGGACGGTAAGGCCGTTGCGGGAGTAGCTAAGTCGAACTTTCCAACGGAGTGATATGCCTCTATGTTATCGCGATGGCAAGAATGGGGGAAAAGCCTCTCCATCCTGTTTCCAAGGCTCGGACTCATCTCGTTAGTACCCGCAGCCGCTGCCATCATCCTGCTAGCCGGCTGCAACCTCTTCCCCAAATCGCAAGGCGAGCCGACCTTCACACCACCGCCCACGCCGACGCCGGCGCCCGGCACTCTCATCACTGTCAAGAAAGGCTCCATCTCCGACACTCTAAAGGTTAGAGGCAAAGTAGTCGCGGCCAACGAGGCCGTTCTTTCCTTCAAGAACGGCGGCTACGTCAAGGCTATCTACGTTGCCCCCGGCGAGCGGGTCCAGAAGGACGCCCTGGTGGCAGAGCTGGACACCAGCGACCGGGAGTTCGATGTCGGCCAGGCACAGTACGAGTTACAGTCGGCGCAGCTTGAGGTGGATAGGTCGAGAGCGGCCGAGATCAGCCAGGCCCAGATCCGCGTCGACAACTCCAAGAAAAAGACGGAGCGCCTGGACATCCAGATTCAGGCCACCAACCTGCAGCTGGATGTCCAGAGCGGGGAGATCGAGGCGGCCCGTGCCGCTGCGGACCTGCAGAAACAGATCGTGGACAGCGCCTGGCAGGCGTACCAGACCATCGCCTATCAGAATAGCGAGGCATCAGCCAAAGCCCTTGCCAACTACCAGTCGACCCAGATCGCAGCCAAGGATGCCGATCTGCGGCTTACGAAGGCCCTGGCGGGACTGGAGACGCTGAAGCTGACCAAGCAGGACCTGGACGTCCAGAAGGCCCTCAACGCCCAGGATACAGCCATCCTGGAGCAGGCCCTGGTGATAGCTCGGCGGGATGCACAGCTAGACGCATCGATGGGACAGGCGAAGATCGCCAACCTAAAGGCGAAGCTGGCTCGAGAACAGCGTCGGCTGGCTGAGATGAAGCTCACGTCGCCGCTTACCGGCGTGGTTGTATCCGCCGATGCGCGCGTGGGCGACAGGGTCGAGCCCTTCCAGATCATCGGCGCCGTCGCGGACCCCTCGGTGCTCCGGGTTGAGGCGGACGTGCTCCAGGCTGACATAGACAAGGTATCGATCCAGCAGCCGGCCTCGGTGACGCTGGACGCCTATCCGAGCGATCGCTACCCAGCGGTTGTGAAGGAGATAGCCTCCCAAGCTAGCCTCTGGCAGGGCAAGAACGTGTATGAGATCAGACTTGACTTCAAGGACTCTTCCAAGGTGCCCGCAACGATCAGGATGGGCGCCGACATCTCTCTCGTCACCAAGCGCAAGGATAACGTCCTGCTGGTGCCAAAGGTGGCCGTACGGTCGGACGGCAGTACACAATACGTCGAGGTGGTGGAGGACGGAGCCGTTCGCCGCCAAAACGTCGAGACTGGCGTCTCCAGCGAGTCCGATACCGAGATTACCAGCGGCATCAAAGAGGGACAGGTCATTCGTATCCCAGGCTGACCCCTGATGCGGAAGCCCGGAGACAAGGCGTGACAGAGACAGGGCCGCGCAGAGGTCGCAAAGGTAGGCTCATCGGGCTAGGTGCCCTGCTTCTCCTGGTGATCCTTGCGGTACTTGCCTACTCCCGCTTCCTCCACGCCAGAAACCACCTTATCCTTGCCCGCGCCCATATGGAGAATGCCCAGAGGCTGCTTGAGAATAAGGATGCTCCTCTTCTCCAGCCGGGGTACCTCGTAGCTATTGGCGAGGAGTTCAAAAAGGCGCGTCAAGAGCTTTCAGCGGCAGCCGGCAAGGCATGGCCTGTATCCTGGGCGGGCGGATGGCTGGGTTGGGTCCCGTCCATCGGCGGCGACTTGAGAGCTATACCGCACCTGCTGGCGGCCGCTTCCGGCATCTCGGAGATAGGGGCGCTCTCGACAGAAGGCCTATATCCCCTGGCTGAGCTCTCGGCCACCAACTCCATCCAGATCCTCACCCAGGAAGGCTCCCCCGCGGAGGTCATAGCTGCTCTCCAGAAGGGACAGCCGGCCTTCCAGCGAGCCGCCCGGCAGCTAGACCAAGTCGTGCGGGAGCGGCGAGCTCTGCGCGAGGCCGATCTCTCGCCTGCCCTGGCCCGGCAGGTCGCGCGCATCGACAGCATCCTCCCGCTATTGCAGTCGGCCGTTCGCGCCGGGGCCCTTGCCCCCGAACTGGCCATATCGCTGCTCGGCCTTGATGGGCCCAAGAGTTACCTGATCGTCGCCCAGAACAGCGATGAGCTACGGGCTACGGGAGGGTTCATAGGCGGGGTCTGGCTACTGAAGCTCAACGGCGGGCGCATTGAGAGCCTGGACTTCCAAGATAGCACCCTGGTCGATGACCCAACACGACAGTATGGGCCGCCTCCACCTGGCCTCTTCAAGTACCTCAACGCCGGCGTATGGCTCTTTCGCGACGCCAACTGGGACCCCGATTTTCCGACGTCAGCGAAGCAGATTGAGAGGTTTTACGAGTACGGGCAGCACATCAAAGTGGATGGCGTCATCGCGGTGGATCAGGCCGGCCTGCAGATGCTGCTCGCGGCGGTTGGGCCCGTCTTCCTCAGTCAGTTCAGCGAGTGGGTCAGCGGGGACAACGTGGTCTCCAAAGTGAAGGACTACTACTCGGCGAGCAACCAGGGGCAGGCGGCCGTTAACCCTATCCTCCTGGACACCTCCCTCATTCCAGGGCGCAAGCGCTTCATGAAGGAGCTCCTGGAAGCCTTGGTGACAAAGCTGCAGTCCGGGGCAGATAACGCCCGAATGGCCCAACTGTTGCGCGGCGCCAAGAGCGCCTTCGCCGAGAAGCACCTCTTCTTCTACAGCCATGACGAAAGGATCGCGGGGCTGCTCAGACAGAACGGATGGGATGGCTCGCTTGCTCCCACCACAAGCGACTATCTGGCGGTTATCGACAGTAACGTTGGCTTCGATAAAATCAGCTCCCAGATCGCGGAGACGGTGGAATATCAGGTTGCCGTCCCCGACAAGGGGCGGGCGAAAGCCCGCGTCACGGTTACCTACCGCAACACAACCCGCTCGACAGTGCTCGAATGCGTCCAGCAGTCGAGGCACGCGCCGGCTTACCCCCAATATCAGGAGGGCTGCTACTGGGACTACATGCGGGTTTACGCGCCGAAGGATTCAAGGCTGACGGATGCCACCTACTTCCCGCTGCCGCCCGGGAGCCTCATGGCCCGCATCGCCCACAGCGACGATCCGAACCGCCCGACGGTTGAACTGGGGCATGGCAAACAAGTCTTCGGAAACTTCTTTTCGCTGGCCCCCGGTGAAACGAAGCAGGTCACCTTTGAATACGAGCTCCCCTCTTCAGTGACTAGCGGTGACAAAACTTACGATCTTCTCATACAAAAGCAGGCCGGCACTATTGCCATTCCTATAAAAGTGGTGGTATCCTTACCCAAAGGGGCGAAGCTGGCCTCAGTTAGCCCCTCCCCCTCCTCCGTTTCCGGTTCTCAGGTTACCTTTCAGACGGAGCTCAGGGTTGACCGAGAGTTCACCGTCCGTTTCTCTCGGTAGCGCCTCTCGGCTCTAACGCGTTAAACGTGACCATAAGTCGGGAGAAAGGTAACAAACTGGGTAGCTTAGGTACTTGACAAAGGCAGTTAGATGATCATAGCCTTAACGAGAGTTCAGGGAGGTGGTGATTTAGCCCACGCTGGTGCATATGCCGAAAGGAGGGGCAGCGGCTAATGAAGTCAGTATTGCGAACTAGAGGACTAATCATATTTGTAGTCATCGGTGTTCTACTGGTCCTCTCCCTTTCCAC
>JACQUE010000090.1 GCA_016210425.1 Chloroflexota bacterium
AGCTCTCGTCGCAAGCGCGGGCCGCTGATCGTCTTCAGCATGCCCACATCGCGCCGCAGTAGCCTCTCCGTCTCGGCCTCGATATGGAAGCCGAGCCTCTGCTCGTAGCGTACAGCCCGCCAGATGCGCGTGGCATCGTCGATGAAGCTCTGGGGATGAAGGATGCGCACCAGCCGTGCCGCCAGGTCCTGTCTGCTGTCAAACGGGTCCACAATGGCCCCGGCCGCATCGCCGGCAATGCCAAGGGCCATGGCGTTGATGGTGAAGTCGCGGCGGAAGAGGTCATCTTTGAGGGCGCCGGGCCTGACCGTAGGCAACGCCCCAGGGTGAGCGTAGCTTTCGGCGCGCGCCGTGGCGAGGTCCATGACGAGGCTGCCTTTGTGCAGCTTGGCTGTGCCGAAGCGCCGATGGAAGATGGCTCTGGCACCGAGCTTCGCCGCCAGAGCCTCGGCGAGCCGCAGGGCATCGCCCTCGACGACAAGGTCCATGTCGGGGCCGCTTCGCCCAAGCAGCAGGTCCCGGAGGGCGCCTCCGACAAGATAGAGGCCGAAGCCAAGCTCTTCCGCTGCCTCTCTGGCAGCGACGAGCATCTGCCACTCCTCTTGGCGAACATGGGACCTGAGTAGGGCGAGGTAGTCGGTCGGCTGACTGGGTAGCTGGTGAGGCAAGAGCGTCCTCAATGGGCAGATTGCGGGTTTGATCGAGACGTGTCGGATTGTACGGGCAATTATAGCATGGCTCGTTGACAAACCGAAGGTCAGCAACTATGATCTGGGCGAGGTGCGGCGCTGGTCCGATAGCTAATGCCTTCCCTGCAAAAGAAAGAATCTGCCGTGGCTGGGCTCGCAGCTAGGCCCATCTCACCCCCCAAGGAAGTTGCTTTGCCCGACCTAGCCAGGTTACAGGCAGCTATCGGCCTTGTCTTCAAAGACCCGTCGCTACTGGAGCAGGCGCTGGTCCACCGCTCTTACGCTAACGAGGCCGGTCTTAGCTCGGTCTCCAACGAACGCCTCGAATTCCTGGGCGATGCTGCTGTTGGCTTTGTCGTGGCCCACAAGCTGTATCACGACTACCCTGATCTCTTGGAAGGCGACCTTACCAAGATACGGGCCGCCCTCGTAAGCAACGAAAGCCTCGCCCGGCTGGGCGCGTCGCTTAACCTGGGCGACTATCTCTATCTGGGGCGGGGGGAGGAGGCGAGCGGCGGACGGCGGCGAGAGACAACCCTTGCCCGTGCCCTTGAGGCGCTGGCTGGAGCCATACTCCTCGATCAGGGCATGGAGCCGCTGGCCGAGCTGCTTCGTCGAGGCCTCGATTGGGAGGCCGCCTACACCGAGGGTATCGAATCAGATTCCAAGTCTCAGTTGCAAGAGCTATCGCAGTCGCATCATCTGGGGACGCCTCACTACCGGACTGTTCGCACGCAGGGGCCAGACCACCGAAAAGAGTTCACGGTCGAAGTCCTGATAGCGGATAAAGTCCTGGGGAAGGGAAAAGGGCGGAGCAAGCAGGCGGCTCAGAAGGAGGCTGCCAACGAGGCCCTGGCCCGGTGGCAAGCTGACCCGACCCTGGCGGCCTCCCTTAGTCCCTAGCGGGCGATTCGATAGCCCCTGGTGGTACCGCTCGTCGCAAGAGACGGCGATGCGGCTTGTTATGCCTGAAAGTCGCCTTTGTTAGAAAGGGGCCCGCTTGCTGCTCAAAAGGATCGAGCTACAGGGATTCAAGAGCTTCGCCCGGCGGACCGCCTTCGATTTTGAAGGTGGCATAACTGCTGTTGTTGGGCCGAACGGCAGCGGCAAAAGCAACATAGCCGATGCCGTCCGCTGGGTGATCGGAGAGCAGAGCAGCCGCCTCATCCGGACCAAGAAGCTGGAAGAAGTTATCTTCGCCGGCAGCTCCCAACGCACCCCCGTCGGCATGGCTGAAGTCTCCCTCTTCCTTGACAACTCCGATGGCGTCCTCCCCGTCGATTTCTCCGAGGTATGCGTGAGCCGGCGGGCCTATCGGTCGGGGGAGAGCGAGTACTACATCAATAACAGCCGCGTTCGCCTTCGGGACGTGGTGGAGATTCTCCTCAAGGGCAACATCGGGCAAAACGGCTACACGGTCGTGGGACAAGGCCTCGTTGAGACGTTGCTGAACCTGAGGCCCGAGGAGCGCCGTGCGCTCGTCGAGGAGGCGGCCGGAGTGAAGGGCCACCGCTTGAAGATGGCGGAGTCTCAGGACAAGCTGAAGGCTACGCGCGACAACGTTGAGCGGATAGGCTACATCATAAGCGAGATAGTCCCGCGGCTGGCCAAGCTCGAGCAGCAGTCGCGCCGGGCCCGCGAGGAGGCGAAACTCCGGCGGAGCTACATCGAGGCCCTTAGGTCCTGGTACTCAGGGCAGTGGCGCAATGCGCAGGCGCAGGCGGAGGCGGCCGGCCAGGCGGTGGAGCGCTGCCGACGGGAGGTGGATGAGGCGCGGGCGGAGTTGGCTCAGGTGGAGGAACGGGCGGGCAAGCTGCGCGCCGGGATCGAGGCGGAGCGGCGGGAGCAAGAGCAGTTCCGGCGGCGGCAAGAGGAGTTGGAGCGAGCCCTGCAACAGGCAGCGCAGGAGCTGCGCCTTGGCGAGCAACGCTGTGAGCTTCTTGACAGGCAGCAGGCGGAGCTAACCGAGGAGGTCAGCGCGCTGGAGGCTGAGCGCCAGGACCTCGATGCCCAGCTTGTTTCCACGCAGAGTGAGGAATCTCAGGCGGGCCAGCGGGTGGAATCCCAGCGGACGGCACTGCGCGAGCTGGAAGATGAGCGTCAACGGCTGGGACATGAGTTGGAGCACGCGCGGAAGAGCCTGACCGCTGTCCGTGAGGTCCAGATGGCGGCTGTGAAGAGTCTGGCCCAGTTCGAGAGCCAGCTTGCCCAGACGGAGGATCGGCTGGCAGCCGTCGATGAGGAGCGGCGAGCGGCCAGGGAGCGGCGCCGGGAGCTGGCGGCGAGCTATGTGCAGCTATGGGGCGCCGTCAGGCGCGGCCGAGAGGAGTTGGCGCGCACCGAGAACGAGCTGGCCGAGGTTACATCCAGACGGGAAGCCGTTGGAAACGAGCTAGAGCAGGTGCGCTCGGAAGTGCGCGCCCTTGAGTCTGAACTGCAGCGGAGCCGCCAGGAGAAGGACATGGCCGAGCAGCGGCTGAGCCTCGTCGTGGGCGAGAAGGAGCGCTTCGGCTTCCTGGCCGATGGTGTGCGCGCTATCCTGGAGCGGTCCGCGAGCCCCGCTGCGAGCGCGGCGGAGCGCCGTCAGGCGATAAAGGCCTACCGAGCCAGAGGGCGGGGCGTCCTTGGCTGGCTCCGACGTCTTCTCGGAGGCAAGGAGGCTGCGCCTCCGCCGGCGGTTACCGACGCTGTCTCGGTGTTGGTCAATATTATCGACGCACCCAGCGGCCTGGAGCTTGCCATCGAGTCGGCGCTGGAAGGCGTCCTTCAGGCCCTCGTTGTACCTCACTGGAAGGACGCGCTCGCTGCCATCCAATACCTAACCCAAACCGAAAGAGGAAGGGCCACTTTCCTGCCGCTGGACTCTCTACGGGAGATTGCCCCTATTAACGTTATCAAGGAGCCAGGCGTCATCGGAGTAGCATCTAAGCTGGTACGTTGCGCTCCGCAGCACCGCAAGTTGATCGACGTCCTGCTGGGGCGAACAATTATAGTCGAGGATTTGGAGACCGCTCGCCACATTGTCAAGCGAGGGACTGGGAACGTCGTGACTAGCAGGGGCGAGCTGCTGCTGCCCAATGGCGCAATGATTGGCGGGCGCCGCGCGAAGGCCGAGGAGACGAGCATCCTCCAGCAGGCTACCAGGGCTCGGGAGATACCGGAGATGGTCATAGGGCTGGAGCAATCGATGGCCGAGGCATCAGCCCGACTCGCCGAGCAGGAGGCACGGCTGCAGTATCTGGAGGCAGAGTTGGAAGCGCTTACTCAGATCGAAGCCCGGCTGAGGCCGGCCGCACGTGAGAGCTCGCAGTCGCTGGCAGCGGATACACAGCGTGCCGAGATGATGCGGCAGGAGATGAGGTGGCTGACAAGGAGCCTGCTCAAGCAGGCGCGGGAAAAAGATGCTCTAGACGAGGCGCGAGGTAGGCTGGTCTCCCAGCAGGCGGATGCCTCGGTCCGGGAGGCGGAGGCAGGGGCATCGTTGCAGGCCTTGATTGATGCCCTCCAGTCTGCTGAGGCGAAACAGGCGGCTTTTGCCGGCGGTTACGCCGAAGCGAGGTCCGCGCTGGCCGGCTTACAGCGGGAGATCGAGAGCCGGCGCGCGGGCATAGCCGGCCAAAGAAGCGCCTTACAGCGGCTGGACCAGCAGCTTCAGGGGCGGCGCTCCCGGCAAGCGCAGGTGCTGCGGGAGATCGAGCAGGTGGAGGCGACCATTGCTGCCCTCAAAGCGCGTCACGACGGACTGCTCGCCCAACGACGGGAGCAGCCGCAAGGCGGGCAACAGCAAGGGGGGCTCCTTGAAAGAGAGCTCGATCTGCAGCATCTCCGCGCCAGCGAGGAATCGCAGCGGCGGCAGGTGGCCGGGCTGGAGCGGGAGCTCCTCCGGGCGGAGGATACAGCCGCCCGAGCGGTCGATTCCTTGGGCCACATCAGGGCTGTGGCTGAGGCCGAGGGACTCATCCTTGGGGACGACGGGTCCATCGCGTTGTCGGTGGAGCTAGAGGCGGAGGCTTCTGCTTCCGAGAACGAAAGCCTGGGCCTGCCGGCAGAGCCTGAGCAGCTTAAAAGGAGCATCGAGACGTTGCGGGCCCGGCTCCGGAACCTGGGCTCCGTGAGTCGGGAGTCGATCCAGGAGTATGAGGAGCTCAAGCAGCGCCACGGGTTCCTGACGCAGCAGATGCAGGACCTGCGGCTGGCGGAGGAGAACTTGCAGCGGGCGACGCAGGAGCTGCAGGGCATTATGAGGGAGCGATTCGCCTCGACCTTCAAGGCGGTGGCCGAGGAGTTCGAGAGATACTTTACAAGCTTCTTCGGAGGGGGCAAGGCCAGGCTGCTCCTGACGGAGGAGCAGGACTCGCAGGAGCCAGGGGTGGATA
Source organism: Chloroflexota bacterium (assembly GCA_016210425.1). Classification (GTDB taxonomy): domain Bacteria; phylum Chloroflexota; class Dehalococcoidia; order JACQUE01; family JACQUE01; genus JACQUE01. Next base: position 5,066 of record JACQUE010000090.1, read on the forward strand.
TCATCGCTCAGCCCCCCGGCAAACGCCTTCAGAGCCTGAACCTGCTGTCGGGGGGGGAGCGGGCGCTCACAGCAACCGCCCTTCTCTTCGCCTTACTACGCATAAACCCTCCGCCGTTCTGTGTCCTCGACGAAGTCGATGCGTCCCTCGACGATGCCAATGTGCTGCGCTTTTGCCAGACTCTGCGCCAGCTCGCCGAAAGCACCCATTTTATCCTCATCACTCATAACCACGCCACGGTGGAGGCGGCAGACAACATCTATGGCATATCCATGGACAATGACAAGGTGTCCCGGGTCCTCTCCCTCAGGCTTAACGGCGCCCGCGCCGGCTAAGGAGCTATCCCCTCGTTGCCGCGTCCACCCAATGGCGAATCCTCTCCCTAGGAGGTTGACCTCTGTTTAACATTTTCCGGCGATCGGAGAAGACCGACAAAGGCGTAAAGCGCACCAGAGAGGCCTGGTTTGGGCGTGTGACCAGGCTTTTCGAGCGCGCCGAGTACGATGAATCGCTGTGGGACGAGCTGGAAGAGCTGCTCATAGGTGCAGATGTCGGTGTAGCCACGACGATGAAGCTTATTGAGCGGGTTCGCGCCAGGGCGGACAAGGAGCGGCTGCGGCAGGCGTCGCAGGTGGAGGATGTACTTAAGGAGGAGATGGTGCGGCTGCTGGAGTCGCCAAGCCCTGCTCCACCGCTTCCTATCGGCCGGGGCGAGACGGCAGTTATCCTCATGGTCGGTGTCAACGGCGTGGGCAAGACAACCTGCATCGCCAAGCTGGCCAACGCATACATGGCTGAGGGACGCCAGGTGGTGACCGCTGCCGGTGATACCTTCCGCGCCGCCGCCATCGATCAGCTAAGGCTGTGGGGCGAGCGCATCGGGTTTCATGTGGTAGCCCATCAGCCCGGGGCGGACTCCGCCGCGGTCGCCTTCGATGCCTTGCAGTCTGCTCGGTCTCGCGGGGCAGACCTGCTACTCATCGACACGGCGGGCCGAATGCATACGAAGTTCAACCTCATGGAGGAGCTAAAGAAGGTGAAGCGGGTCTTGTCCCGCATCGACCCGACCGCTCCCGACCAGGTCCTGCTTGTGCTCGACGCGACGACGGGGCAGAATGGCCTGTCGCAGGCGAAGACCTTCGTAGAGGCCGTGGGCGTGAACGGCATCGTGCTGGCGAAGCTCGATGGCACGGCGAAGGGCGGGATTATATTGGCCATCTGCGATGAGATCAAGATACCTGTGCTCTACATCGGCACAGGGGAGCAGCCGGACGACCTGGTGCCTTTCGACGCGCGAGAGTTCGTGGGGAGCCTCTTCCGGAGGGATGAGTAGCTTTGGGCGATGTCTTCGCCTGGTGGTTCTGGATAGAGGCGCTGGGCCTGGTGGCTTTGCCGCCGGCCTTCTTGCTTTTCCGCCGTCTGCCTGACCGAGGCTACTTCTTCGCTAAGCCGCTGGGACTGCTGCTACTCACCTACCTCGTCTGGCTTGCCGGAAGCTTCCATCTGCTGCCGAACGGGCGCGGCTCCGCGCTGTTGATCCTGCTGGTCTTGATAGCGGTGTCGCTGGCCATGCTCCGCCGCTGCCGGGGCGAGCTCGCTGCGCACCTGTCCCGCAACGGGCCCCTGATTATCTTTGGCGAGGGGCTGTTTCTGCTGCTCTTCCTGCTCTGGGCCGCTGTCCGCGCTCACAATCCGGACATAGCCCACACTGAGCAGCCAATGGACTTCGCCTTCTTTAACGCGAGCCGCCGCGCTGAGTTCTTCCCGCCTCAGGACCCCTGGCTATCAGGCTACAGCGTCAGCTACTACTACTTCGGCTACCTGATGATGGCTACCATCTCAAACCTGAGCGGCGTTCTACCCGCGATCAGCTATAATCTGGCGCTGGCGTCGCTCTTTGCCCTGACCGGCCTGGGAGCCTTCAGCCTCGTTTATAACATGGTGGCTGCATCCCGAGCGCGGAGTGCGGGAACCTTCGAGCCAAGCCTGCGGGCTGCCGGCTTCGGGCTGCTGGGGGCCTTGTTTGTGCTGGGGATAGGTAACCTAGAGGGTGGCCTGGAGCTCCTGAAAGCCCACGGCTTCGGGAGCAGCGGTTTCTGGCAGTCCGTGGGCATCAAGGACCTGGCCAATCCCTACCATAGCTCCCACTGGTATCCGACAGATAACTGGTGGTGGTGGCGGGCGACCCGTGTCATCGGCACCATCTGCGGCGGAAGGAGCCTGGACTACACCATCACCGAGTTCCCCTTCGTCAGTGCCCTCCTGGGCGACTTGCTCCCTCACGTCATGGCG
>JACQUE010000091.1 GCA_016210425.1 Chloroflexota bacterium
GACCTATGGCACTTCTCCACGGCCTCGACGACCTCCGGACGTGGCGGGTCCATCATGGCTACCAGTCCCAGGAACGTCAGGGCGCGCTCGACAGCCTCGGGAGTGTATTCAGTCAGGTCTCGGGGCAGCGGGCGCGTGGCGACGGCCAGGACCCGCAAGCCGCTGCGGGCGTAGTCGTCGTTGGCCGCCACGACCTGCGAGCGCACCCCATCCTCCAGCGGGCATTCGCGGCCATCCAGCCGGATGTGCGTGCACAAAGCCAGCGTCTCACTGGGCGCGCCCTTGACGTAGGCCACCCGCGACGCGCCCGCCTGATGGATGGTGCTCATACGCTTGCGGCGCGACTCGAAGGGCAGCTCGCGGATGCGAGGGGTTTGCTCCGCTTCCGCCTCAAGGTCCAGCCCACCCTTCAGGGCCACCACCTTGAGGGCAGCCTCGGTCGGGTCTCCCAACACCGTCCAACGGCGAGGTTCGGCGTTTGGCGGCAGGAGCCGGGCGTTGTTGCACAGCCCGGCGGCGAGAAGCAACTGGCGCAGGTCACCGGCGACGGAGGTGGGCACCGGTCGCCCGTCGCCCATGATCTGCCCCTCGGGGGCGTACCCGACACCGGTTACCTTCAGCCATCTGCCCGGCAGCCACAGGTTGCTCACGGTCATCTCGTTCTGTGTCAGCGTACCGGTCTTGTCGGTGCAGATGACGGTGGTGCAGCCGAGGGTCTCGACGGCGGACAATCTCTTTATCAGGGCGTGCCGGCGTGCCATGCGCTGCACGCCGATGGCCAGCGAGAGGGTTACCGTCGGCAGCAGTCCCTCCGGCACAAAGGCGACGATCATACCTAACGAAAAAACAAAGCCCTCAGTCAAGCCCATCCCGGCCACCAAAGCAGCGAGAGCGAAGAAGAGCAGTCCGACACTGACGGCCACCACGGTCACGACCCGTGTCACAGTGGTCATCTCTTTCTGCAGCGGACTGGGTTCTTCTCCAACGGCCTGAGTCAGATGGGCGATCTGGCCGAACTGGCTGGCCGTGCCGGTAGCGAAAGCCACCGCCCTGCCTGTGCCCGCAACCACGCTCGTCCCGGCAAAGACTAGGTTGGGCAGTTCGACGCGGGCAAGATCCCTCCGCAGGATGGCATCGCTCATCTTGCGCACGGGGTGCGATTCTCCGGTCAGTGTCGATTGGTCCACCCTGAGCTCCGCCTCCTGGACTAGCCGGCCGTCTGCGGAGATGCGATCACCCTCCTCTAGCAGCATTATGTCTCCGGGCACCAACTCCTCGGCCAGGATACGGCGCTCCTCTCCGCCGCGGAGGACCCGCGCGTAGGTAGGCAAGAGCTGGCGCAAGGCCTCTGTCGCCTTCTCCGCCCTGTATTCCTGCCAGAAGCTGAAGATGCCGTTGATGAGGTTCACCATCCAGATGGCGATGCCTAGCTGGGGGAGCTTGGCGATGAAGGCGACTATGCCGCCGGTCCAGAGGAGAATGGCCATCAAGTGGGTGAAATTGGCGAGGAACTTCAGCCAGATGGGTTTGCCTCGCACAGTGGGTATCACGTTGCGTCCGTAGCGATGCAGCCGCTCCCGCGCTTCGGCCTCTGGTAGCCCCTGGGGGCCCGTCCCCAGCGCGGCATAGACCTCGCTTGGCGGCAAGGTGTGGATTGACTCGGCGAGGCCCGCCTCAGCCGACGCTACTTCCGCTACCGTCGCCACAGCGCTACCCCCGCTGACTCACGCCACCGCCCGTTGATGCCGGTCCCTCTGGAGGGACGTCTCAGGCGCGAGACGCTCGTCCTACCCCTGGCCCCGCACTACCAGCACGGGACGCTGTGCATGGTGGATAACGTATTCCGAGACGCTGCCGAGCACCATCCCCGCCAACGCCGACTTGCCTTGAGCGCCGACCACTATCATGTCCGCCCGGCGCGCCGCGGCAGCTTTACATATTTCCTCGCCCGGCTTCCCCTCCACGAGCAGCCCGTCTGCCTCTACGCCCAGTTGCCGTGCTTGCTGGACGACCCCCTCAATCACGCTGTCCCCCTCCTGATTCATCTCGCGTATGGCCTCGATGAGATGAAGCCCCAGCGATCGGGCGGTATGGGTGTCCATAACATAGAGTGCGCACAGCTTGGCCCCAAGGTCACGGGCCAGAGAGAGGGCATAGGCGGACGCGTTGCGTGCCTCTGCAGAGCCATCGATGGCGACGATTATGGTGCGGGCCTCCTTACCCTCAGACATTGTGACCTCCTTACGATATTCTTCAGATGTTGCCAAGCCGTCTGGTGACTGCTTCGGTGATACGTATGCTGGCAGCAAGGCCCAGGGCCAACCCCGCCAGTAGGATGGCCCAGGGGCCCAGACCCAGAGGCGCCACAGAGAAGAGGCCGCCCAGCGGCGTGTATAGAAGGGCCATATGCAGACTCAAGCTTAGCGCGAGGGCGATGACGAGCCAACGGTTGGTGAATAGCGAAGACCGCTCGTGATAGCGCAGAGAGCCCAGCGGTAGGTACTCTTGGGTCACGAAGGCCGTGAAAGTTATCGTTTGAGCGGTCAGCAGGTCGAACCTGAGCCCCAAAGCGAAGCTACCGAGTATGATTCCAGCCGTCACCAGGCCGACGCCGGCCACCAGGCCCAATAGTGGACGCGTAATGATCCCGCGGCGCTGGGGAGGCTGGGCCATAAGGCCAGCCGCCGGGGGGTCAACACCTAAGGCCACGGCAGGGCCGCCGTCGGTGATGAGGTTGATCCAAAGGATCTGGATGGCGGTGACAGGCAGGTAGCCGAAGAGGGAGGCTACGAGCAACACCAGCACCTCGGCGAGATTGCCGGTCAGGAGGAAGGTAATGGACTTCTTGATGTTGGCGAAGATGCGTCGCCCTTCCTCAACGGCGGCAACAATGGTGGCGAAGTTGTCGTCCAAGAGCACCATATCAGAGGCGTCGCGGGCCACATCGGTGCCGCGAATCCCCATCGCAATCCCCACGTCTGCCGCCTTTAGCGCTGGAGCATCGTTCACGCCGTCGCCCGTCATGGCTACCACCTGGCCGCGACTCTGCAGTGCGCGCAGTATCCGCAGCTTATGCCTGGGCTCGGCTCGGGCGAAGACGTTGACTCGTGCGGCTACATCCTCCATCTCCTTGTCGCCAAGATCGTCCAAGTCCCGTCCTTCCATGCACTCGCCGGCCAGCCCCACCTCCTTCGCAACCGCCAGGGCTGTCAGACGGTTGTCACCTGTAATCATCACCACCCTGATGCCTGCCCTTGATGCAGCCGCCATGGCATCGCTTACCTCTGGCCTTGGGGGATCGCTCAGGCCCGCCAGCCCAAGGAAGACCAGGTCGGTCTCCCACTCGGCTCTCTCCGGCGGCGCCTCCTCCTTGTAGGCCAGCGCGAGCACGCGCAGCGCTCGCCCCGCGAGCTC
>JACQUE010000085.1 GCA_016210425.1 Chloroflexota bacterium
GAGCTACACAGTGTGGCTGATCAAGAGCGGGAGCGATATCGCCCTCAACGCCGGCTCTTTCAACACTAACGAGGCCGGCTCCGCCACTGTCACCAACTTCCTTCCCGGCGATATCCCCGATAAGGGCTACAATATGTTGATCCTGAGCGTCGAGCCGGCGGGGGCGCAGGCGACGAAGCCCGGGCCGAAGGTGTCGATAGGCGGCCATTTCCCCGTCAAGGGCCCTAGCTACGAGCTGCCAGCGCGTCTTCCCAATACCGGTGGCTCTCCAGTTAATCTGGCGCTCTTGGCCAAGATGGGGATAGCTGGGTTGCTGGTGCTCGCTGCTGGGATGGGCGTGCGGAGAGCTACGAGGCCATAGCAGGTTAGGAGGGTGACACATGGTCCAGGGCATCGACACAACAACAGCGAGCCTGGTTAGCCTCCAGACGAGGCTGATGCAGCTAGCCAACAACGTGGCTAACGTTGATACGCCTGGCTACAAGCAAGATGTGGTGGAGCTGAACGACCCGGCTCAGGCCAACCAGTCGACCTACCGGCTGGTATCGACATCCGCCGGGCTACAGGCCGAGCCGGTTGGCAGCCTTGGCGGCATCCTTCTGGCTCCGGAGCCCCCTGGCCTGGACCTCACGGCGGGGATAATCAAGCCGACAGGCGGCCAGCTTGATCTGGCCATTGAGGGGGCAGGGTACTTCGCGGTGCAGCGGGGCGACGGCATCTACTACACCCGTGACGGCAGCTTCTTGCGCGCTGCCGATGGTAGCCTGGTCACCAGCGATGGAGGGCTTGTGTTGGGAAGTAAAGGGGCCATCAAACTCCCCGACGGGGAGGTCAAAATCGATGAAGTGGGCAACGTCTGGGTAGCGGGCAAGGCAATCGATAAGCTGCGCCTGGACGATTTCCCGGCTGGTGTGGTGCTGCGCAAGGTAGGCTTTAACTACTTGAAGCCGGATGATCCGAGTGCGGCGCCCGTGCCCGCTACAGGCGCCGTCTATCAGGGGTTCATCGAGACATCCAACGTGGACATCGGCAAGACTATGGTTGAGATGATGTCGATGATGCGCTCCTATCAGGCCAACCAGCGCATACTTCAGTTGCAGAACGAGGCCCTGGCAAAGGCCGTGAACGACGTGGCGCGGCTGGCTTAGAGATCGCAAGTAGGAGATAACGATGCTGCCCATTTTGCAGACAGCCGCTACCGGCCTCGTGGCCCAGCGCTTTAAGATCGATGCTCTCGCCAACAACGTCGCCAACGTCGATACAGGTGGCTTCAAGAGGATGCGGGTAAGCCTTCGTGATGTTGGTTATGTTCCGGCCTCTACCATCGCCCCCGAGATCGCTCCCGAGCAGGATGCCTGGGTCGGGATCGGCGTGCAGGTCGCGAGCTCGCAGATGATGTTCGACCAGGGGGCGCTGCAATTCACCGGCAACGGGTTTGACCTGGCCATCTCCGGCGAGGGCTTCTTCCAGGTCAAGCTGGCGGACGGCACAACGGGCTACACCCGCGGCGGCTCCTTCGGCCTCGATGCTTCCCGCCGGCTGGTCGATGCCAACGGCCGCATCCTGCTTCCAGGTATAACAATGCCGGAGGACGCGGTGGTGTACAACGTGGCGAAAAACGGGGAAGTGACGGTTTTGCGGGAGGGCGAGGAGTCGCCGGAGGTGGTCGGGCAGTTACAGCTCGCCCGTTTTGCCAATCCTGGGGGCCTCCTAAGCGCCGGACAGGGGGTGTTCAAGCCGACTGCGGCGTCCGGAGAGTCTACGTTGGGGCAGCCGGGGAGCGCCGGCTATGGCGAGGTGATGTCCGGTGCGCTTGAGACATCCAACGTGGACATCGCCGACGAGATGACGAGCCTGGTACAGGCCATGCGCGCCTACCAGCTAACGCTTAAGGTCGTAAAGAGCCTGGACGATATCCTGGCCTTGGCCAATCAGTCGGGGACGACTATCTAATGATAAGGCGGGGAATGCCGATTATAGTTGAGAATAGGTGAGCCCAAGGGTGGTTATCGCAGGGAGGTAACATGGAGATCGACAAGGTCGGCAGCCAGCAAGTCAGGCTTTATACACAGAACGTCCAGCCGGCCGAAACCAAAAAGGCAACCCAGCCCGGAAAGCCCAAGGAGGCAGCGAAAGGGGATGAAGTCTCCCTATCGGATTCTGCGAAAGAACTCCAGTGGGCGAAACAGCTTGTAGAGAATGCTCCCGATGTACGGGAAGCTCGGGTGGCCGAGATAAAGTCGCGTATCGAGGATGGTACCTACGCAGTCTCGGATGAGGCGATAGTGGATAAGCTGCTGGAGAACACGCATGGCGAGTAGCCAGCCGGCAGCTTCTGTCCCCGCCCCGCTCGATGGCCTTCTTGCCGCCGAAACCGATGTCGCCTCCGGCCTGAGCGTCCTCAGCGAGCGGCTGGCGCGGGCGGTGGCAAGCAACGCTTCCAACGAGATGGTCGCCATCATCGAGCGACATGTCCAAGCCACCGATCGCCTGGCCGAACTGGCCCGCGCCAGCTCGGCACAGCTCGCGGGGCAAAGCGGCGAAGGGGGCCAAGAAGTGGTCGCGTCCGGCACGGTTGGCCTAGGCGCCCAGTTGCTGGAGACCCTGGCGGGCCTGGCCGAGCTGAACCATCGCAACCTGCAACTGTTGGGCGGAGCGATGACGGCAATGCGTAGCTATCTCAGCTTCGTCTCGGGCTTCACTAGAGAAGGGCGTACTTATCGCGGCGATGGCCATGCTCGCGATGCCTGGCAGGGAAGGCCGAGCGCCATCGACCGCCACATCTAAAGACAAGCCTGCATCAGGTCGTAAGCAAGGGAGGTACGGGATGAGGTCGGCCTTTTTAGCGCTGGACATAGCCCGTCGAGCGCTCCTGGCCCAGCAGCAGGCCATAGATGTCACCGCCCACAATATCGCCAACGCCTCCACACCCGGCTTCTCTAGGCAGAGGATCACCTTTGCCACCACCCCGCCCTATCCTGCCCCCACCTTGTACCTGGACTCGGTCCCTGGACAGATCGGGACGGGCGTTACTGTTACCTCCGTGCAGCGCGTCCGTGATACCTTCCTTGACTATCAGATCCGAACGGAGCAGCAGTCGGTTGGCGAGTGGGAGGCCAAGCGCGACAGCCTCCAGCGAGTGGAGGTCCTGCTGAACGAACCATCCGATTCCGGGCTGAACAGTCTTCTATCGAAGTTCTGGAGCTCTTGGCAGGAGCTGAGTGTTGAGCCGGATGACATGGCCGTGCGGGCTAGTCTACTCGAGGAGGGCAAGAGCCTGGCATCTATCCTCAAGCGAGACTATCTTGAGCTCGATGCTATCTGGCAGGAGTTGGGGACGCAGTTAACCCAGAAGGTACAGGAGATAAGCGACCTGGCGGCGCAGATAGCCTCCCTAAACGTGCAGATCAAGCAGTCCCAGGTGACCGGCAACAGTGCCAACGATCTAAAAGACAGGCGCGACCAACTGCTGGACAACTTGTCGGGTATGGTTGGTGTCTCCTACGTGGTGGACAGCAACGACTCAGTCAACGTACTGCTTAGCGGCAGGGTTCTTGTCAGCGGCGGAGAGGCGGCGCAACTGCAGACAGTGCAGGGAGTGGGGGGTGCCGTACAAATACAGTGGTCCTCGGACGGGGCGGCGGTAACGGTGAGCGGCGGCGAGCTCAAAGGGTTGCAGGACCTTCGCAATACCATAATCCCCGACAAGATCGCCAACCTTCAAGAGCTGGCATCCAAGCTGATAACCGATGTCAACGCTCTACATTCCACCGGCTACGATCTCGACGATGGCACCGGCGCCGCCTTCTTCACCGGCGCCGGTGCCAACGATGTCGCCGTTAGCGCTACTCTTGGGGCCGACGTAAAGAAGGTCGCCGCCGCCAGCGTCTCTGGTTCCCCCGGCGACGGCTCCCTTGCCCTGGCCATCGCTCGGCTGGAGGGCAACACGACGCAGCTAGCCGCTACCAGCGAGCTGGCGCCCGGCACGGCTCTGGCCACCAGCGGCCTTACAGTGGAGAGGGTAATCTTAAACGGTGCCGGGGCGAACGTCGACTACACCCTCACGTCCTCAGCAGCCGGAACGCTGACGCTCACAGGCGTCGTCGATGGCGTTACGCGTAGCCAGACGCTAACTGTGCAGGATATGACGACCGCCGGCTTCCAGTCCCTCGATTTCGCAGAGCTAGGCGTAAAGATAGACCTGGCGGGCGGGGGCGCCTCGGCTACAGCCGCGAACATCATCACCGACCTCACGAATGCTGCCACGGATAGCGTGAGCACGGAGAGCCGAGTTACCACCGGCGGCTACTACCAGGGGATGATCGCGACGCTCGGCCTGGATGCCAGACGGGCGGCAGGAATGGCTGAGAGCCAGTCGCTCCTGGTGGCCCATCTCAACAGCCGCAAGGAAGAGATGTCAGGCGTTTCCCTGGATGAGGAGACGGTCAATCTGGTGAAGTACCAGCATGCCTATCAGGCCGCCGCGCGCCTCGTGACCGTGATTGACGAGGTACTGGAGACGCTCATCGGGCGGACCGGCCTCGTGGGCAGGTAAGAAAAGTAGGATGGCAGTGAGATGCGCATAACCGATAACATGATGGTGAAGTCGACCATGGACAATCTGAACAGGAACCTTTCGCGGCTGGAGAAACTCCAGAGCCAGATCTCCTCGGGCAAGCGGGTGCAGAGGCCCTCCGATGACCCTGTGGCGGTAGCGAAGGCACTGCGCTTGAGGGCCAGCCTGGAGACAATGGACCAGCAGATACGCAATATCGACCTCTCACAGGGGTGGCTTGGCAAGACGGAGAGCAGTCTGGCCGGCCTCGGCGACTTCCTGGGCAGGGCGCGCGAGCTGGCGGTCCAGGCGGGCAACGGGACGCTCAGCCCCGCCGACATGAAGGCCATCGCGCAAGAGGTGGACCAGCTCTTCCAGCAGGCCATTCAGGCGGGCAACGACACCTACGAGAATAAGTACATCTTTGCCGGTTTCAAGGTCACCACCGCCCCCTTTGTGACATCCGGCTCGCCACCCGGCTACATCTACCGAGGGGACCAGGGGAAGATGAACCGCGAGATCGGGGTTAATGCCGCCGTGGCCGTGAACATCACGGGCAGCAGCGTATTCCCGGGGGTTCTGGATGCCCTAGGCACCTTGAGGGACCGCTTGAACGCCGGAAGGGCCGACCTTATGGGGGCCAGCATCGGCGAGCTTGATGCGGCCAGCAGCCAGGTCCTGGCCAATCGCAGCAGCGTGGGAGCCATAATGAACCGGCTTGCCAGCGCGAAGGACCGGCTTCAGGAGGTCCAGCTTTACACCAAGGGGCTCCTCTCCGAGATAGAAGACCTGGACATGGCCGAAGCTATTACTCGCTACATGATGCAGGATAACGTCTACAAGGCATCTCTGGGCGTGAGCGCCAGGGCCATACAGCCGAGCCTGCTGGACTACCTGCGATGACCGGGGCCAAGGGAGGGACTGCCGTGGAAACACTGGTGCGATTGAAGGGCGAAGGCGTAGTAACTGTACCGAGGGAAGCGATCCTTACCTTCCCCGAAGGCCTCGTCGGCCTAGAGTCGTGGCACCGCTTCGTTCTCCTTGAGTACGAGGACGACCCAGTGGTGGGACTGCTGCAATCGCTTGATGACCGGGATATCTGCCTATTCGTCACGGACCCCCGCAATGTGTGCCCGGACTACAGCTATCAGCTTTCCCCTGGGGAGCGGGCGGCCCTACAGCTTCAAGAGGATGGGGAGGTCTTAACTCTATGCATAATGGCAGCCCGGCAGGAGCCATTCGAGCTCTCAGTTAACCTGCTGGGGCCGCTGGCTATAAATCCCCGAAGGCGGCTGGGCAAGCAGGTCATCCTGGCCGGCTCCGCATACCCGGCCCGCTTCGTTCTATCAAAGGCGAAGGAAGATGCTTCATGCTAGTCCTATCGCGGAAGCCGGGGGAAGCCGTGGTGATGAACGGCAATATCGTCGTGACCGTGCTTGAGGTGGAAGGCGAGAAGGTCCGCCTGGGGATCGAGGCGCCGCGAACGGTGGACATCCTCCGGCGTGAGCTTTGCGATGAGGTGCGGGAGCAGAACCTGGCGGCCACCAGCTCCGGCTTTACCGAGCTGAACCGTCTTGTCGGCCTTATGAGAAAGAGCTTGAAGAACCTTCGCTGAGTTCTTTGACCTGGTCTTCTTCCCCCCGCCCACCTTTTAAGGTGGGCTTTCTTATTGTGGCCTCTAAAGATTATGAACTCGCCTCCGATAATGGGGAAAGAAGGAGGTGAGAGATAGCAGAAGCCAAAGCAGACGGTCGATGGCGGAAGGGGCGGCCCGCCATATAGTCAATCAGGCCGCTCCAATACGAAGGTCGCGGAAGGGAATCCGCAACCAGGATTTCATTTAAGGCAAAGGAGGCCGAAAGAAAAGCTATGGGACTCAGGATTAACACCAACCTTGAGGCGTTGAACGCCCAGCGCTACCTTCAGGTGAGCGGTGGGTCCTTCGCCAAGTCAGTCGAGAGGCTGTCGTCAGGACTGCGCATCAACCGCGCCGGCGACGACGCCGCCGGACTGAGCATCAGTGAGAAGTTGCGGGCGCAGGTGAACGGCTTCGGCCAGGCGATCCGCAACTCCCAGGACGGCATCAGCCTCATCCAGACGGCAGAGGGTGCCCTCAACGAGACGCACTCGATCCTGCAGAGGATGAGGGAGTTGCTGGTCCAGTACAGCAACGATGCCACCCTGACCAGCGCGGACAGGACGGCCATATCGAACGAGATCACGGCCCTCCAGAGCGAGGTCGACCGGATCGCCAACAAGACGACCTTTAACGGCACCGTCCTGCTGGCCGGCACCTATGGTGTATCCGACGCCGGCACCGGTACTCTTACCGTCGCCGACACCGGCTTTGTGTCCGTTGACTTGTCAGGCGCGGCCGCCAGCACCACCTACACGCTGGCGTCCACAGCCGTGAGTGGCGAGCTGGAGATGGACGACGGCAACGGCAACGTGCAGAGGCTGACCGGCATCACCGCACCCGCCGCCGGAGCTACCAAGGTGCTCAACTTCGATAAGCTGGGAGTCAAGATCACCATCAACAGCTCCTACGCCGTCGACGGCGGCGACTTCAACACCCAGACGATCATCACCTCGGCCAATGCCGCCAAGAGCCTTCAGGTGGGCCCCAACCAGAACGAGACTATCTCGCTCTCCATGGACAGCGCCCTGGCCGCTGACCTGGGCGTTGACGCGGGCAGCCTGACGCTGGGCGCCGCCGGCATCACGCAGGTGGAGACGGCCATCGCCACCGTTTCCTCTCAGCGTGGCTCGCTGGGTGCCCTGCAGAACCGGCTGGAGCACACCATCGCCAACCAGAGCGTGTCCAAGGAGAACCTGCAGGCGTCTGAGAGCCGTATCCGCGACGTGGACATGGCCTCTGAAATGGTGAACTTCACGCGGGCGCAGATCCTGCAGAACGCCGGTATGGCCATCCTGGCCCAGGCTAACTCAGCCCCGCAGTCGGTCCTCACCCTCCTCAGGTAATAGAGGGCTAGCGGAATAGTGCAAGAACGGGCCGGCAGACGCCGGCCCGTTCCATTCCCGTACTTTTTCCCCCTTGAGAATCAGACCCCCTTGCCGATGATCAGAATAGCAAATCAGGATAGCGAAGATGGACTCATCGGCAGTAGCTAAGGTAGGCGCTTCGGGCCAGAGAGGGAGCGGCGGCTCCCCCTCAGCAAAGCGGCAGGGCCAGTTTCCACAGGAGCCGGAGAACGAGTCGCAGCCTCCCTCCACCATTGGAGCAGCCGCCTGCCTGTCCCTCGGCGATTCCGAAGACCGCGAAGACGATCTGACGGCAAGTGTGAAGGCATACATGAATCTTGGCCGGACGAGGTGCCTCCGGAAAAAGCTGTTGGAAGCCCCCGGGTTGTTCGACTGGTAGTAGCTAGTAGATAGGGGAGTGTAGGGTATGGCGGGAACGTTTGGCGTAAGTGGCCTGATCAGCGGCCTTTCCACCTCTCAGATTATCGATGCCCTTATGGCGATGGAGCGGGCGCCGCTGACCAACCTGCAGAACAAGAAGACGCAGATACAGACGCGCAGCACCGCCCTTGACCAGGTACAAAGCAAGCTGTCGACCCTTCGGTCGGCCATCTATCAACTTACCTTGCAGAGTTCCGTCAACGCTAAGCAGGCCGTCACCAACACGCCCTCAACTTCGCCGACAGTCTTGACAGCCACGGCGACCTCCGAGGCAGCCAACGGCAGCTTTCAGGTCACCGTGAACCAGTTGGCTACGGCGACCGCCGTGCGCAGCGGCTCCGCCATCGGCGAGGCTATCAACGCCACGGCAGCTCTGGACAGCGCCGGCTTTGCAGTCACGCCTACCGACGGCTATTTCACCATCAACACAGCCGGCTCCAAGGCAACGACCGGTGTGGCGGGCCTGGCGGGCAGCACCAGCCTGCTGACCGGCAGCGGTTCCCACACCGTAACCATAGGCTCCCAGGCGTTCACCTTCACGGGTAGTGTCGATACCGTCCAGGATGTCCTGGACAGCATCAACAGCTACACTTCGACCACGGGCGTGCGGGCCACGTTCGCTGTGAGCGGAGGTCTCGGCAAGTTCACCTTCTCGACGGTGGCGACCGGCTCGACGGCGAGCGTGACGGTATCGAGCAGCAGTGGCGACTTCGCGGGAGCGGATGGCACGGGCACGGGAGCCAGCGCCCAGATAACCGTTGACGCCAGCGTAGACACGCTCAACAGCGTCGTGACCAGCATTAACACTAACCCCAGCCTCTCGGGGATTGTGACCGCCTCCCTCACTAGCAGCAACTACCTGCAGCTCAGCTCCTCCACGGCCCTCGGCCTGGGCTCGGGCGACGACACCAGCAACTTCCTGGCCGCTGCCAAGCTGCTGGCTGCCGCCGGAACAGCGCCAAGCGTCACTGGAAGCACGGTCACAGCGGGAGCGCTCGCCTCTACAAGCATAAGCATCAACGGCGTGGTCGTGACGACGCGAGCGACGGCGGCTGGCAACACTGCCGCCCAGAACGCCGTTTCCCTGGCTTACGACATCAACAGCACGGCCGGCATCGGCGTGACTGCGATGGCCAACGCGGACGGGACTCTAACGTTGGGCGCTAAGACGGGCGGCGTAGGAAGCTACATTGACATAGGCGCCCCTGGGGCCGGCACCGGCCTCAGCGCCGGTGTAACCACCCAGAGCGCCGAGGTCTACACCAGCACCAGCGGCCTGGGCGTGACCAACATCGGCGTAGCTCTGGCCAGTTCCCGCCTCGCCACTCCCATCTCCGGCCTCGTCGGCGGAGTCGGAGAGTTCAAGGTAAACGGCGTCAGCATCGACTACTCCAGCACGGATACCATAAGCGGCATCATCAGCCGCATCAACTCTTCCTCTGCCGGTGTCACCGCCGCCTACGACTCCGTCCAGGACAAGCTCCAGCTAGCAGCTACGGCTACCGGCTCGCAGGCCATAGCCCTCCAGGATGTGACCGGGAACTTCCTGGCGGCCACGGGTGTCCTTAGCGCCGCTCAGACCCTGGGGCAGAAGGCCCTCTTCTCGGTCAGCACCGTCAACGGTGGCGCCCAACTCTCAAGTAGCAGCAACACCATCAGCGGTGTCGTGCCGGGCGTGACGCTTGAGGTTAAATCGACCAGTTCCAGCCCCGTAACCGTTACCGTTGGCCAGAATACGGCGACGACCATCCAGAAGGTCCGCGACTTCGTCACGGCCTACAACGATGCCATCAACCTAATTCGCGACCAGACGGCCTACAACGCCAGCACTAACACCCAGGGAATCCTGGGCTACGACAGCACAATTAAGGGCATCGAGAGCAACCTGAAGTTGATAATGAGCGGCTCGGCCCTGGGAGTGACGGGCGCGTACCAGAGCCTAAGCAGCCTCGGCCTGACCACGGGCTCCTTCGGCAGCGCGGTCGGGTCCACCTCGCAACTTGTGCTGGACGAGACGAAGCTGACCGATGCCCTAACCAAGAACCCGGATGCCGTTAGCCAGGTCTTCACCGCCTTCAGCAACACGGCGACCCTTGCTGGAGGAGGTACCGGCAGCATCGCTAGCATCAGCGGCGTTCCCACCCTTAACCATCAGGCCGGCAGCTACGTTATAACATCGACGGCCTCGGGTGGCCTCACCGCCGTTTTCACACCCACAGGCGGGCAGCCCCAGGACGCCGTTACCGGCTCTATCTCCGCTAGCGGAACTAATACAACCCTCATTCCCGGCATCACGATCACGGCCAATGGTGTACTAACCGATGGGACGAATACCATCACGGTAACTGTGGAGAAGAAGGGCACGGCCATAGCCATCGATGACTACGTGAAGAACCTGACTTCATCCAGCGGCCTCTTCGCCAGCAGGGAGACCCAGGCCGAGGACGAGATACGAAGACTGGACGACAGGATCTCGCAGACGCAGCAGCGGCTGGACGACCGGCAGGCATCGCTGGAGGCGCAGTTCTCGCGGCTGGAGAAGCTGATGTCTCAGCTTCAGTACCAGAGCAACTACGTGGGGGCGCAGATCGCGGCCTGGGCGAAGACCACATCCTGAGGGAGAGACTAAGATGCAGAGCACAATGATTCAAACGTATCGGAGAATGCAGGTCCACACGACTACCCCTCCTAGCCTGGTTGTAATGCTTATCCAGGCGGCCCTCAGGTTTTTAGTCGGGGCCAAAGAGGCGCTGGCCAAGAGCGACTTGGAGAAGACGCACGGTGACCTGGTTCGTGTCCAAGACATAATCGGCGAATTGATGGGCGCCCTCGACTTGGACAAGGGGGAGATCGCCAGCAACCTCTTCAGTATATACGAGTACATGATGGGTCGCCTGGTCGAGGCCAATGTCAAGAAAGAGGCCAAGGCTATCGGAGAGGTCGAGAGCCTGCTCGGAGGGCTACTCCCTGCTTGGCAGGAGATAGCGAGGGAAGCGGGCTAGCCTTTGCATCTGAATAACAGCAGCCGACCCCCGGGGGGTCAGCGGAAGGGGGCGACAATGACAAAAACAGAGGTTTTGGGAGGCAGCGTGGTGGAAAGGTACCAGACGATGGTGGTGTTGGCTGAGGGCCAGCGGGAGGCCCTTCTCCGGGATGACGTCGCGGAGTTCGAGCGGCTTGCTCAGTGTCGACAGGAGCTCCTTGAGATGCCGGTGGAGATCGGGCAATGGAAAGACAGCAGAGCGCGGATAGGGGCTCTGGTGAACGAGGTCCAGGACATCGACAGAGACAATATTGCCGCTCTGGGGCTGCGCATGGCCCTGGCGAAGAAGCAGTTGGATGACATAAGATCCGGGCGTTTCACTCTACGCAGATACCGCCCAGGCTTTGATAATCACGGTTTCTTCGACCGGGGGGCCTGATGGTTTGGGGGCCGGTGGAGGCCGTGATAGCTGATGGCTATCTAAACGGTAGGCTGGGGCTGGCGATGAAGCTGGTTCCGGCTATCATGCTGTTGCTGGTGGCTGGCGCCTGCTCGAATAGCGCCATGTTTAAGTCCAGCCGTGCCACCCCGACCGCGACAGCAACGCTAGTGCCGCCGGCGCCCACCTATGCCGCTGCCGCACAGAGCTTTGCGGAGGCCAAGCCTAAGACCACTCCTGTCGCCGTCCGCTCCCTGCGCCCGCTGCGCCCGACACATATCACTATCCCGCGCATTGGCGTGGACTCACCGGTTGTGGAGATAGACACGAGGTACGACGACAGTGGGGCGCTCGTCTGGGAGACTGCGGCCTACGCCGTTGGCCACTACTCGCGAACGGCGAAGCCCGGAGAGCCAGGGAATATGGTGTTGTCCGGACACATCAGCAGCCGGGCCGCAGGAGCCGTCTTCAAGCGGCTGCCGGAGATAGCCGTCGGCGATGGGGTAATAGTCTTCACCACCGAGTCATCCTACTTCTATAAAGTGAGATCGGTGTGGGTGGTGGAGCCCGATGAGGTCAAAGTGATGGAGTCGACGGGAGAGCACGTGGTTACCCTTATCACCTGCGTTCCGGATGGTATCTACACGCAGCGGCTGGTTGTCGTTGCCGTGCCCCAATAATCATTAGGCCCCCCGAGTTGCTGGAGCGTCCACCTGCTCAAGTGCCACATCTCCCTGATGGTAAAGCGCAAGCTGGAAGGCATTGGTACTGTCCTCATATCGCCGAAGCGTAAGCAAAAGCGAGCCCATCATCTGATAGATGCGCGGGTCGTTGTCCACGTAGCCGATGGCCTCCGCCAATACAGCCAGCGCCGCCTCTATCTCCTCTTCTCCCCTAAGCAGCATTGCTATCTCCAGCCATATGGCGGCTTTCAGCAGGTCTTTCTGCAGCAACTCGTAGAGGAGGTCGTAAGCTTCTTGCGGCCGCTTCAGGGAGGCAAGGGCCTTTGCCTTCTGCACCTGCGCTTCCAGTAGTCCATTGTCGAGGAGGATCGCCCGTTCTGCCCATTCCAGCGCCGCCTCTTTATCTTCATCAGCTACAACCTTGTTTAAGAGCAAGCAGGCCATAGCCTGGGTCTGCGCCAAGGGCTTATGGAAGTGGACGTCAGGATCCCTGATCCCCCTCCACAGGGGGCTTGCGCTCTTTTCCAGGTAGGCACGTAGGTGGGCTATGGCATCCTCGGAAATGCCCAGATTGGCGCAGAGTCCGCCTAAAGCGAAGTGAATCTCCGGGGTCTGGGCGCCGAGGTTAAAGGCTCTCTCAAAGTGCTCCTTGGCCTGTTCCGCTTCTCCTTTGTCTTGAAGAGCCTGGCCTATCTGGAGGTGCAAGGAGCGGCGCGTTACGCTTAGGCCGATGGCGGCCTCTCCACGCTCATCGACGCGCTTCAGGGCCTCTCGTAGGTGGGAGATGGCCTCGTCCCGCTGTCCGCCATTCAGTTCGATGGAGGCGAGTGTCCACCACAGATAGGCCGAGTCAACGGACTTCAGGCCCTGAGTGGCGAGTTGGAGGGCGGCCTCCTGCCGGCCCATTCGGCTCTGGAGGAGCGCGGCTGAGGCGATGGAATCGGCGAGCAAGGTTGTGGAGGTGGAGCGGGGTGCAGCCAGGCGAACTGCCTCCATATACAGGGAAAGGGCCTTCTCCGCGTTGCCCAGGGCCTGTTGCAGCCGGCCCATGTCGTAGTAGCTGTAAGGGTCTTCGGGGTCTAACTCAAGGGCTGCCTGAGCCGCCGCCAGATTGCGCTCGATCTTCCTTCTGGCAAGCACGACCTCCGGAATGTAGCCGAAGTGGTTGATGGCGATGTCGGGGCGGGCGATTGTTCGCAGAGGAACGGCGAGATCCGATGTGGTGAGTATTTCGTGGATGGGCCGGACGTAGGTCACCAGCGGATGCCGGTAAAACAGCCTGGGCTGGAGGAGTATCCCATCAATCTCTCGCGACGCCAGGTCGCGATAGTTCCTGACGGCGATCAGATAGGAAACGGGGGAGTCCGCCGCCTGCGTGACGATCTCGCGTATGAGAGAGAAGCTGGAGGCGTCGATCTCCTCGTCGGCGTCAAGGTGGAGCACCCATCTGCCATGCGCTTGGGCAAGAGCGTAGTTGCGTGCGGCGGAGAAGTCGTTGTTCCAGGGAAAGTGGTAGACGGTGGCGCCCATCCGACGGGCGATCTGGACCGTCCTATCGCTGGACCCGGTGTCAACGACGATGGCCTCGTCAACCAACCCGCGCGCGCTGAGTAAGCAGCGGGGGAGGTATTCCTCCTCGTCCTTTACGATCATGACCAAGGAGAGGAGTGGCCGGTCTGTTCTCCTCTTTTTCACCTGCGGCTGCTTCTTCACGTGCTTCTCCTTTCGGCGCCTCCGCCGAAGGCTACCCTTCGTAGTAGGAACCGGAGGCCGCGGCCATGCCGCGGCCTCCCCGCCTGGACTCATGCTACGCGCTGTAGGCTAACGGATCAGGTTGACCAGGTCTTGCAGCATCTGGTCGGCGGTGGAGATGACTCGCGAGTTGGCCTGGAACCCTCGCGAGGCGATGATCATATTGGTGAACTCCTGGGCAAGGTCTACGTTGGACATCTCAAGGAAGCCGGGAGCGATCTGACCGCGTTGGCCGGTGCCCGCCAGACCCAGTTCCGGGACGCCGGAGTTGGGGCTGGAGTCCCAGAGGGTGCTTCCCTGCTTCACGAGACCAGTGGGGTTAGCGAAGCTGGCGATGGCCAACTGGCCTATCCACTGGGAGACGCCGTTGGAGTAGACGGCCCTGACCTCGCCGTTACTGCTGACCGAATAGGTGGTGATGGAGCCGGGGGCTGCGCCGTTGCTTGTGGCCAGGATCGAGCTCTCCTTAGCCATTTGAGTGATCGAGTCGAAGTCAAGGTTGACGTCGAATGCGGCGGCACCGCCCGAGGTGGGGATGGTCACGGTTGGCAAGGACGCCGAGGGGCTGAGGGTCCCGTCGGTGAAGGTGAGGGTGACGGCGGGCGTCAAGGTCAAGGAAGTCGCACCCTCATCAGCCGTAACGTCCCACTGGTTGGTTGCCGACTTTGTGAAGGTGAGGGTTATGTTGCGAGCGTTGCCCAGGCTGTCGTAGACGGTCATGGTTGTGCTGTAGGTTCCGGCAACGGCTGTCGCGCTATCCAGGTTGCCGGTCGTCTTGGCCTTAGTGCTTTGAGCCGAGGCCAGTCCGCCGCCGGTGGGGACGGTTATCATCCCCGGCAGGGCGGTCGTGTCGACGGCGCCGCTCGCCGTCTGAGTGATCCAGCCGACCAGGCGCAGGCCGGAACTCATGTTGGTTAGGATGCCCGCCGTGTCTATGCCGAAGGAGCCGTCGCGGCTGTAGAAGTTGCGGCTGCCGTCGGTAAGGACGAAGAAGCCGTCGCCTTGCAGGGCCAGGTCATTGGAGTTGTTGGTCGCCTCTAATTGCCCCGCTGTGAAGATGTTGTCGACGCCGGCGAGCGCCATGCCGAGGCCGATCTGGATGGCGTTCGTGCCGCCTACGCCTGTGCTCGTCCCCTGCTCCCCACCAGATGCGCCACGCATGGTCTGACTGAGGATATCCTGGAAGGTCACGCGACTGGCCTTATAGCCTACAGTATTAACGTTGGCGAGGTTGTTGCCGATAACGTCCAGAAAGGTCTGGTGATTCTTCAAGCCTGAGATGGCAGCGAACATCGATCGCAGCATTCCGTTCCTCCTAGGTGATGTCTCCGTTTGGTCGGGGGGCCTGCCCGGATACTATGCTTTAGGTTCCATTATCTTGATGATGTCTCCCAGAGCGACCTCCTTGCCGTTCACCCTCAGCACAGGGGCGCCCTTGTGAAGCTCGACTTCCGTCACCTTGCCGCTTATGACCTTGCCCTCGGCATCGGGCGCCGTTTCCACCTCCTTGCCAATGAGGCTGGAGGCCTGACCAAGTAGCTCCAAGGTTGCCAGCGCCGCGAGGTTGTCGTTCATAGTCTGCATCTGTTCGAGCGTGCTGAATTGAGCTAGCTGAGTGATAAAGGTCTCGTTGTTCATCGGCTCCAGCGGGTTTTGGCTCTTGAGCTGATTCACTAGGAGCTTTAGGAAATCGCTCTTCCCAAGCTGGGATTTGCCGATAGACGGGCCGCTTGAGCCCTGCACGCCGACTTTGGCCGGTGCTACTTCCATATCTGCGCCCCCTAAACCCGATAGTCGATGATATTTGCCCTGGCCGGCTCCGCCGATCCGCTCTGGATCAGAGCCTCTTCGGCAGGTGCCCTGTCTTCCCATCCTATGAAGATATGTCGTGGCTGCTGCTCAGGCTGCTGCCCCTGGCCGTGCTGCGGGTTGCCGGCGATGAAGCTGCCTGCTGTATCCTGGCTGCTCTGCACTGTGAAGTGCCCCACTCTGATACCCTGCTCCGCCAGTGCGGCCTTGATCTGTGGCAGATGCGCCTCAATGGTGTTCTGGATATGGCTGCTATCTGTGAAGAGCTTGAGCCTCAGTTCGTTATCTTGCTCGATGGCGCTCAGTCCTATCCTGCCTAGCTGCGTTACCTCAAGGTTGACCTCAATGCCGCTCTTCTGAGCCCCTCCGAGAAGCCGGATGCGGCTCGCTATCTCATTAACTAGCTGGGGCTGCCAGGTAGGGACCGGCCCGTGCGCCGAAGTTACCGAGGGAGCGGTATGCCCGCGGCCGGGCGAGGCCTCATGAGGCGCGAGGAGCAGGTTCCCCGGCGAGAGGCTGTCGATAAAGGCGTCACCGACGGACTGGCGGCCGGAGGGTCCTCCCTGATGGCCGGATGGCAGGTAAGATGTCTCCGCAACCTTTGGGCTCTGATGGAGATGCTGCGGGATGGCAACCGTCCGGGCGTCAGGGGGTGCTTGCATCTCCCCCCGTAACAGGAGCTGCATCACCGGGGGCTGAGACCCTGGCGTGGAGGTGGCCCGCTGGCTCCGGATATTGCTCGGCTTGAGCAAGGGCTCAGGCTCCAAGGTTAGCGCCGCGGGAGCCGCTGTGACTTCCTGCCGAGCCAGCCACTGTTCAATTTGCCCCGCCAGGTTGCCTGACGTGTTTGATATGGTGGCTTCCAGCATCGCCCCCGGTGTTTGTCGTGAAAGCGGCAGCGGCGTGATCTTGGGGGCCGTAGGCTCGCGGCCTGCGCTGCCGCCGTCTGGGATGGTGTTAGAGCCAGGCGGGAACGGCGCGGGTTGGTCGAGGTTCTCTCTTTCTTGACCGATCGGGCTTACCGTCGCTGAGCCGCTGCCTGTGGCAGCCACCTGAATCTGGGGAGCCACCATCCCGACGGCGTCTCCTTCCGTCTCCTGGTTATCAGTAACGAGAGGACTGGTGGTGGTGGTTATGGAAGAAGACGGGATCAAAGAC
>JACQUE010000086.1 GCA_016210425.1 Chloroflexota bacterium
CTTCTAAGCAGGCCGTCGCGGGTTCGAATCCCGTCTCCCGCTCCACCAATCTCCATTCCACCCCTGAGTCCAAAGCTTTGGTTCTTGTCTTCTTTCCCCGTGCTCTTTCCCAATATTGCGCCCTTTGCCTTGACATCTTTCCGACTTAGGATATGATCAGCCCATCATATGGAAGGAGAAGGCAGATGAGCGATAGTCGACTTGAGGACCGACAGGCAATCCGCGAGGTGATGGTGCGCTACGCCCATGGATTGGACTCGCGGGACCTGGACATGGTGCAGTCCGTCTTCGCGCCTGATGCTTACGCCGAGTATGGCACGTTCAAGGACACGGGCGCCGACAAGATCACCGAGATGCTTCGCAACGCCATCAACCGCTTTCAGGGCACGCTGCACTTCATGGGCAACCAGTTCATCCAGTTCAAGGACGGCGCCGCGGACGTTGAGACGTATTGCGTTGCCTCCCACTTAATCCCAGGCGAGGGTGGCCAGGACCTGCTGGTCATCGGCCTGCGCTACTACGATGAGATGGCGCCTCAAGGGGACCACTGGGTGATCCGGAGGCGTCGTATCAACATATTGTGGAGGCAGACCAGCCCCTGCAATCGATAGCCCGCGCCTATCAATGCCCGAGGCATCATAACAAAAGAAAGGCCGAGGAGTTCCTCGGCCCTTCTCCGTCCGTTGCTCTAACCTATACCTTCGCCATCGTCCATTTGGGTGTCGCTCCCAAGGCGTCCAGATGCTGCTTCATCTCGACCGGCACCTGGGGCAGGCCCGTCTGGTAGATGCCCTCGACAGGCGGATCGATGTCGAAGGCGTTGTTAAACTTGTGATAGGTGTCGAAGCTGCCGACGGCGATGGCCAGCTCCACGATCTGAGGCTCTGTGTAGTGCTGCTTCAGCTTCTCAATGAGCTCAGCGTCGATGGTGCGGGCGTTGTGCATGACCCATCCCTCGACGAAGCGCAGGGCCAGCTTCATCCGCTCAGGCAGATCCGAATTCTCATAGTCATGGATCTTAGATATCATCCCTTCGTCCATGCCCATCTGCTGCGCCGCAGCATTGCGAGCAGGCTTTCAGAAACGGCACCCGTTCAGGTGGGCCGATTTTAGCCTGCATAGGTCCTTCGTCAGGGGATCGAGGGTGCTGTACTCCCACAATGTGCCGTAGTGGAAACGAAAGGCCTGCCATAGCTCGGGGCGCTGCATGAACACGCCGCCGAAGCCCTTCGCGCCGGACACCTCGGTGATCCTGGGCATTGTGATGCTCCTTTCATGGGCCTTAACATAGATGGTTTCTGCTATTACACATCTCAGTGTCTCATCTGTCAATATTGTGAAAGCGTACATATCCTCTGAAGCCACATCCCGAATCCGGCCCCACCGCTGCCCTTGACTTATTTCTAGCTTCGGATATGATCACCCCATCATCTTGGGAAGGAGATACAGATGAGCGACAGTCGACTTGAGGACCGACAGGCCATCCGCGAGGTCATGGCGCGCTACGCCCACGGGCTGGACTCGCGCGATATGGACATGGTTGCTTCGGTCTTCGCCCAGGACGCCTACGCCGAGTACCCTAACTTCAAGGACTCCGGGGTAGACAAGATAACCGATATGCTGCGCAACGCCATCTCCCGGTTCCAGGGGACTTTGCACTTCATGGGCAATCAGCTCGTCGAATTCAAGAATGGTAAGGCGGATGTGGAGACCTATTGTATTGCTCATCACATCAGGGCTGAAGGGGGCAACGGGCAAATCCTGATTGTCGGGCTGCGTTACTACGATGAGATGGCGCCTCGCGGAGACCACTGGGTGATCCAGAAGCGGCGCATCAACATCTTGTGGCGTGAGACGAGGCCCGTGCAGTAAGACGGAGTGTAGATGCCCAATCCGTTCGTTGACTATGCGTCCCTGAGCAGCTAAATTGAGAAGCAGGAGGAGAGGATGGGGCGGCTGACGGAGGGTGGGTCCTCGATCAGCATATCCCCCAACGGGGATGTGCCAAGGTTGCTTTTTTCTCCCATCGCCGCTGATTACGACAAGCAGGCCCAGATCCTTTGCCTCGCCCAGTACCGCCGCTGGCACCGCTTCCTGCTCTCCCGAGTGGCAGAGCCTCTGAAGACGAGAGCGCAGTCCCGCGTCCTCGACATGGCGACGGGCACAGGGTTGCTTGCCGCTGACCTGATGAAGATCCAGGGCGTCGAAGTCGTTGGAGCTGACATAATACGGCCGATGCTGCTTCGGGCCCATGCGCGTGCTGGATCTCCCCAACTAGTGCATTGCACCGCCGAGGCGCTCCCCTTCGCCGATGCCAGCTTCGATGCCGTAGTCTTCGCCTATCTCCTGCGCTATGTGGAGGATGTGGCCTCCACCTTGGACGGGCTGGCGCGTCTGCTGAAGCCAGGCGGCTACATGGCCGCCCTGGAGTTCGCGGTCCCACGAGGCATCGCCTACTCCCTCTGGCGCCTCTACACCGACGTGGTCCTGCCCGCTGCTGGTCGCCTCATTTCATCTGACTGGGGCAGAGTCGGCTCCTTCCTGGGGCTCAGCATCCGCGATTTCTATCGTCGCCACCCCGAGGACAGCCTCCTTGAGCTCTGGCGCCGGTGCGGCTTCCATGGCGTC
>JACQUE010000094.1 GCA_016210425.1 Chloroflexota bacterium
ACAGCCCCAACGTCATCGACAGCAGCCGCCGGCGGCGCATCGCCCGCGGCAGCGGCACCGATCCGCAGGACGTCAGCGGCTTGGTCAAGCAATTCGGGATGATGCGCGACGCCACCTTCGACCTCAACGACTTCCTGGAGCAGCTCCAGCAGGTTAAGAAGATGGGGCCGCTGGAACAGGTCATGGAGATGATCCCGGGCTTCTCCGCCCTGCGCAACAAGCTGCCCAAGGAGCGCCTGGGCGCCGACGAGAAGGCACTGAAGAAGACCGAGGCCATCATCTACTCGATGACGGCGCTGGAGCGTCACAGCCCCAACGTCATCGACAGCAGCCGCCGGCGGCGCATCGCCCGCGGCAGCGGCACCACCGTCCAGGACGTGAACCAACTCCTTAACCAGTTTCGGCAGATGCAGAAGATGATGAAGCAGCTTGCCAGGGGCGGCATGCGTGGCCTGATGTCGATGATGCGCTAACGGGGAGTACCAGGTGGCAGTTATCGTGAGGCCGGCGACGCTCAGCGATATGGGCGAGGTGCTGGCCATCGACGCATCTTACACAACGCGCTACGTCTGGCAGATGGAGCAGCGGCGGGAGCTCGACGAGATCGTGACGCGCTTCCGCGAGGTGCGGCTGCCCCGCGAGCTTAGGGTGGAGGTCTCGCCGGAGTGGGTGGCGCAGGCCGACCGCTGGCAGGAGCGGGACGTGACGCTGGTGGCCGAGGATGAGGGCCGCGTCGTGGGCTCCCTGAGCATCGCCATCGATAACGAGCGGCCTGTGGGCAAACTGATCCAGGTGGCGGTAGTGTCCGAGCGCCGCCGTCGTGGTATCGGCGCGACGCTGCTGGGGCACGGGCGGCAATGGGCGGCTCAGCGCGAGTTGGCGGCGCTGGAGGCAGACGTGCCGACGAAGAACCAGCCCGCCATCCGGCTCCTCCTAAAGGGCGGCTTCGCCCTCTGCGGTTATAACGATCGCTACTATGCCGGACGGGAGATCGCACTCCTCTTCAATTGCCCCCTCAGATAGAGGCAATCCTAGGCAGCCACAGCCGGTCCTCCCTTACAAGCCTCACGAACGCGTGTGGCCTCCGTTTACAGACCCTGCTTCGTCTAACGTACTAAGTAGACTTGATAGATGGGGATATTGTCATGCTGGCGGGCCGTGTACTCCAGTTGCACCGTCCTGCCTCGCATCTTTGCCAGCTCCAGGAAGGCGTCGTAGCGGGCGTAGGTCGTGGCCTCCTTTGAGTGGAAGATGAAGATGGCCTCGGGTTTGCCCAGGGTACCCCACGTCCAGTCTTTGAAGGTCTGGTTGGGCTCAGGGGCATACATGAAAAGCTCCAAGGGATCGACGCGGCCCTGGGTCAGGAGCTGGACGCCGGACCTGATGCCCCAGTCCATCGAATAGGATGGTATTTCGCGTTTGGCATCAAGGTAGCGGGCCAGGTCGCCGATAGCGTCGGAGTGGTTGAGGATGCCGCCGCTGCGCGCCAAAGCCTGGTGGTACTGGATGTCGGCGCGGACGTTCCAGGCGGCTAGCAGGGCGACGAGGGCGACGGCTGCGGCAGTCAAAAGGGGGCGTATGGGCAGGTAGCGCATCGCTGCCCAGAGGGAGGCGCCGATGAGGAGTTGGGGCAACGGGAAGAGGATGAAGAGGTGCGTCGGTGTGAGGTTGGAGGTGCTGAAGGGGCTGAGGAGCATTATGACGGCGATGAGGCCCACAATGAGGGCGAAGGGCCGCCAGTGGCGGCGAGCGCCGGGGATCGCCATCAAGAGCAGGGACAACAGGATAGCTCCGCCGAAGGCCCAGGACAGGACAGGGTTGCGGAAGACGCCGCCGAGATACCAGAAGAGGCCGCCGTCCAGCAGGCGCGTCAGTCCCTCGATGCGCGTCCGCAGGTTGTCGATGTAGGCGGCGTTGTTCACGCCGTCGGCAGTGGAGGAGAGGTTGTTGCGCAGCAGCGTCCAGGTGCCGTGGGTGCGAACATTGTAGTAGATGGGCATCCAGGCGCCGATGGCGAGGAATGGCACGGCGGCTACGAGAGGCCAGGCCACTGCTAGACGCAGCCTCAGCCGGAAAACCCGCCGGGCGAGCGCGAACATGTTGGCCGTCGGGTGGAACAGGAGCGCCAGGACGGCGATGGCGGCCACGTACCAGAGGAAGAGTATCTTGATCGCGATGCCCAGGCCAACGAGGAGCGCCGCCAGCCAGAGATAGCGCTTCTGGCCATGCCTATGCCAGGCCAGCAGGCAGAGGAGACTGCCGGTTGACATAACGGCCATAACAGTGTTGGCGTCGAGGCCCTGGCGGGAGAAGAAGATGTAGCTTGGCGTCGTGGCCAAAAGCAGGGCGGCGATGACGCCGGCCGGCCTCCCGAACAGCGCCTTGCCCAGGAAATAAGATAGTACCAAGGTGAGGGCGCTGCCCAGGACGGGCATGAGCCGCATCGTGAAGGTGCCGACGCCGAAGAGCCAGAAGAATGGGACGACCAGGTAGCTGGTGAGGGCGCTCTCGCGGTCGGTGACCATGAGGGGGAGCTTCCGGC
>JACQUE010000089.1 GCA_016210425.1 Chloroflexota bacterium
ACGACGCGCATCGGCGGCGGCCCGATGCCGACGGAGCTCAAGGACGAGTGCGGGCACCTGATCCGCGAGCGTGGGCGCGAGTACGGGACGACCACGGGCCGGCCGAGGCGTTGCGGCTGGTTCGATGCCGTCGCGGGGCGCTATAGCGTCCGCGTCAACGGCTTCACGGACATCTGCATAACGCTGCTGGACGTCCTGGATACCTTCCCGACCATCAAGGTCTGCACCGCCTACCGCCTGGGCGGCAAGCTAATCGAGCGCTTCCCCAGCAGCGCCACGGTGCTGGAGCGCTGCGAGCCGGTCTACGAGGAGCTGCCCGGCTGGGAGGCCTGCCTCAACGACATCCGCACCTTCGAGGACCTGCCCAAGCAGGCCCGGGCCTATCTGAAACGCCTGGAGGATCTGCTGGGCTGCCGCATCAGCATCGTCTCCGTGGGGCCGGACCGCCCGCAGATGATAACGATACGGGATGTGATGTAAATGGCGCAGTTGACTGAGAAGAAAGCAGATAGAGCCACTATCAAAAAGCGGCGCCGAAATAATGTCAAGGTGTTGGTCAACCCACATATCTCGCCGGAGGAGCTTTTCTCCTTCTACGAGCGTAGCAACATATGCGAGCAGGCCCTTGGGATGGAAGTTGCATCAAGGGTCTTGGATCACAGCAGTTGCATCGTCGCAGCGTTCGAAGATGATAGGCTAGTGGGCATAGCTCGTGCCATGTTCGATGGGCTCTCTGCAACGGTGATGGAGTTCTCAGTCGATTTAGAGTACCAAGGGGATGGACTGCGGCACAACAACGGCTCCCTCGTTGAGAAAGACGCATCAAACGTCGGCAAGAAGATGGGCAAGGTACTCCTCGACGAGCTGAACAGGATAGGAGCCACTTTCATCACAGCCTACATCGTTGGCGGCTGCGAGGAGAGATTCTACCGTGCCATCGGATTCAGGCCCAACACCGGCCATAAGGCCTACTACATAGACAAAAGACCCTACGTTCTGGAGTGAGCAAAGGGTAACCTGTCACCCTGAGCGTAGCGAAGGGTCTTGCTTGTGTGGGCACAAACGCTCGTCTAAATGCAGGCAAGATTCTTCGCTTCGCTCAGAATGACACTTGTATCATTCGGTTAGCAGCGGCCTCAGCTCCTTGTTCAGCCTGCGCATAACCTCTGCCGCCTGCTCCAGGACCTCGTCGACGAACTCCTTCACCGTCTGCGTCTTCTTGACAAGGCCCACCGATTGGCCACAGGGCGCGACGCCCGCGTCCATCTCGCCCTTGTCCCATACGTCCTGCCCGCGCCGTCCGCTGATCATCGGCAGCAGCTCCTCTAACGTGGCGCCCTTTGCCTCCATCGCCAGCACCTGCTCCGCGACCTGATTGCGGATGACGCGGCTAGGATTGCCGATGCTCTTCTGGATAACGGCGGTGTCCGTCTCGGCAGCCTGGATGAGCCACTCCTTGAGCTTTGGGTGAGCAGGGCACTCGGCAGTGGCCATGAAGGCCGTGCCCATGAGGACGGCCTCGGCGCCCAGGGCTAAGGCGGTTACCAGGCCTCTGCCGTCCGCGAACCCGCCCGCTGCAACGACGGGTATCTTGACAGCGTCGACGACGGATGGGACGAGGACGACCGTGCTTACCTCGGTCAAGGCGGGGTGCCCGCCGCACTCGTAGCCGGCGACGGCTATGGCATCTACGCCCAGGCGCTCTACGGAAGCGGCGTCCTTCACTCGGGCCACCTTGTGCATGTACTTGACGCCCGCCTGCTTCAGCTTGGGAAGGATGGCTGCGGGGCTGCGCCCTGAGCCCTCGACGGCCTTGATGCCCTCCTCGATCAGCACGTCGCTGAACTGGTCCAGCATCTCCGGGCGGCTGCCTGGGAAGAGGTTGAGGTTGACGCCGATGGGCTTGTCGGTGAGCTCGCGCGCCCTGCGTATCTCCCGTCGCAGCTCCTCGGGGGAGTCGAAGGTGCCCGAGGTTATGAAGCCGATGCAGCCGGCGTTGGCGACGGCGGCCACAAGCTCAGCGCGCGAGAGGTAGGCGAGCCCGCCCGATATTATGGGATACTCGATCCCAAAGAGCTCTGTGACCCGAGTCTTAAACAACTGTCACCTCCGCCTCAGATATTGCCGCATGGCTGGCGTGATTCTACCACAAGCCACAGGTCTTTTGCCTTTCCAACGATGATTGTTTAGACTGAAAGAAAGATTGGCCAACAAAAGCCAGGGGAGCCGCCGATGCAAGGTCTGGAGCAATCGTTGCTGGAGGAGATCGACGCCTTTGCCCGACGGCTGGCAGCCGAGGCAGGCGAGATCCTGCTGGAGAGGTTCGGCAAGCCCCTGGATGTCCAGTTCAAAGAGAAGGACCGGACGGCCCCTGTGACGGACGTGGACAAGCGTGTGGAGCAGCACCTGCGGGCCGCCATCAAGCAGCGTTTCCTCGACCACCAGATCGTCGGTGAGGAGGGAGAGGATACCCCGCCACAGGGTTCCGGCTTCGCCTGGGTCCTTGACCCCCTCGACGGCACCACCAACTACCTCAACGGCCTGCCCGTTTTCGGCTCGTCCATCGGCGTGCTCTACGAAGGCAGGCCGGTCGTCGGCTCCATCTACGTTCCCACAAGCTCCTTTCAAGAAGCGGGGGTTTACCACGGACGCCTGGGAGGTGGCGCCTTCTTCGAGGAGCGGCCCATAAGGGTTGAAAGTACCGACGTTCCCCAGCGGTCTCGACTATCCGGCATGCCCGCCCACTTCGCCTTCGTCTTCAACCTGGCCCTGCCGCTGCGCCAACACCTTGGCGAGGTCCGGAGTCTGGGAAGCATCTCCTATGAGATTGGGCTTGTAGCTTCCGGTGTCTTCCAGTACGCGGTCTTTGGCGGGCCGAAGATATGGGATATTGCGGCAGGAGTGATCATCGTGCGGGAGGCCGGCGGCGAGGCCTTAACGAGGCGATGGCGAAAGGGGGACTGGAGGCCGCTGGACGCATTCGAGCCTATGGCTGGTAGGGGCCGCAATAGTCAGCCTGCGCTTCGGAATTGGGGGGCTTCTCTTGTCATCGGCAATCCGGCCATCGCCCGCTTCGTCGCCGCGGGCGCGCGTCGCCGGTGGCGGCCGCTCCGCCGCATTATGGCGATGGCCCGGCGTTGGCTGGTAGGCCCCGGCTCGGCTCCTTCCCGAGGCGCCTAGTAGAGCGGCCAGGGTACATTGCGGCCAGGGCCCATGGCCGGAAACTTCCCCGACTGAATCAACGTCTCCGCGCGTCGCCTCAGGGCCGCGATCTCGTCCCGCGAGAGCAGCTTTGGGAGTTGCTCCGCAAACTCGTTCTCCCCAGCTAGCTTCTCTCTAAAGGCCTTGAGGTCCGCCGTTATCTCTTCAGGCAGGGGTTGCTCAGCGAAGTCCCAGATCACCGTCCGCAGCTTGGGGACCACGTGAAACGTGAGCCCGTGGTCGATGCCCCATACCTTCCCGTTAGCCCCCAACACGCAGTGGCCGGCCTTGCGGTCGGCGTTATTGGCGAGGTAATCGAAGGCGGCGATGCGCATCAGCTCAGTGGTATGGTCGGCGCGGAAAGAGAAGTAGTCGGAGTTTGGCTTGGCCTCGACGTAGAGCTGCAGGGAGCCGATGCCATGGGGCCCCTCGCGGATGGTGGTGGGAGGTATGAAAGACCAGCCGAGGGCCTCGCTGACCAGGTAAGAAGCATACTCTCTCATGTAGAGGGTGCCGGCCGGGAAGTCCCAGAGAGGCGTCTCGCCGCGTCGTGGCTTGTAGACGGCTTGGCAGCGCATCTTCTTATTACCGATGGTAACGATGAAGGTATAGTTAGAGCCCCAGGGCATTATCTGGCAGTTCGTGATATCGCCGGTTTCAAGGAGGGGGATGAGGCGTGTGACTTCAGGTTCGGCCATGGGCATCCCTGGGGGCTAGACTTGGATTTCCCGGTGGCCGTTGGAGCGAGGACAGATATGCCCTTCCGGGTTTACGGGGCCCGAACAAAGGGGGCAGACGGGCCTGCCGGCTGCGCAGACCTCCACGATACGCCTGCTGAAGGCGCGCATCTGGGCACGGCTGGCCCAGCAGGTGGCTGCCGTCTCATCATCCGGGGCATCCAGCTCTCCCAGCAAAAGGGCCACCATGTCTTGGCCTTCGTCGTAAGCCAGCGAGAGCTGCCCTATCTTAAACTCGGCGGTGGGTGGCACATCGGGCGCCGGATTAAGGCAGGAAGCATCCTCCCTGACCGGAACGATGCCTCGTTTTGCCTCAAGCGCAGCCAGCAGTCGGTCGATGCCCGTTGCCAAGGCTAGGAGTTGCTCCTTCTCCAGCCAGAAGCGCCCCATCAGGTCGTCCTTGCCGGCCTGGACGTAGAAGGTCCTTTGGCCCGGCTGGCCTTGAGCGACCGCCGTTAGCCAGGTAACGGGGCCGAAAACGTACGGTTTCATTCCAAGCGCCCCTTTCGACACTATCTTGACACAGGAGAGGCTACTTGATCAATGCGGA
>JACQUE010000002.1 GCA_016210425.1 Chloroflexota bacterium
CGCCCTGAACAGGCCATCCTCGGCCTGCGCAAAGGCCTGGCCCTCTTCGCCAATCTGCGGCCCGTCAAGGTCTTCCCTCAGCTCGCTGGCTCCTCGCCGGTCAAGCGTGAGCTGGTCGAGGGTGTCGATATGATGGTCGTGCGCGAGCTCACCGGCGGCCTCTACTTCGGCAAGCCCAAGAAGCGCTGGGAGAATGGCCGTGGGCGCCGGGCCGTCGACACCATGTCATATTCCGAGCGCGAGGTGGAGCGCGTGCTGCGCGTCGGCTTCGAGCTGGCGCAGGGGCGGCGCAAGAAGCTGGCCTCGGTGGACAAGGCCAACATCCTGGAGACCTCGCGGCTATGGCGCGAGATCGCTATGGAGCTCTCGGCGGAGTACCCGGATGTGACGGTGGAGCATGTGCTGGTGGACACGGCTTCCATGCGCCTGGTGCGCCAACCGGCGTCGTTCGACGTCATGGTCACGGAGAACACCTTCGGCGACATCCTGACGGACGAGGCCTCGGTGCTCGCCGGCTCGATGGGCATGCTCCCCTCGGCCAGCCTGGGCAACCGCAAGCGACGCGCGGGCGGCGTGCTGCGCACCTTCGGCCTCTACGAGCCCATCCACGGCAGCGCGCCGGATATCGCCGGCCAGAACAAGGCCAATCCGCTGGCGATGTTCCTCTCGGTGGCGATGATGCTGCGCCTCTCCTGCGGCTTGGCCAAGGAGGCGGACGCCATCGAGGCGGCGGTGGAGCGCGTCCTGGCCGAGGGCTACCGCACGGGCGACGTGGCGACGGCGGGCAGCAAGCTGGTCAACACCACGCAGATGGGGGCGCTGGTCATTGAGAGGGTAGGTAATTAGGAGAACCCTCGGGTGACGAGACTGCTGGCGGTGGCCTGTTTCGCTTTTGTTTTTATCTCTTGTTCGGAAGGTAAAGTGGGTTCAGGTGGCAAAATGGTAACCATTACGCCGACAGCCGCTCCACCGGAGCCGGCTGTGGCGAGAAATGCTACGCCCAACCCTGAGTTTATCAAGCTGCCACCCAACGAATTGGGCAAGGTGATGATCCTGAGCTACCACATGATCGGCGAGCCGGAGCAGCGCTGGCAGCGGACGCCCGACAACTTCCGCAATGACCTGGAGCGTCTCTACCAGGCGGGCTATCGCCTGCTCAGCCTGCGCGACTTCCTCGACAACAATATCACTACGCCCGCCGGCTTCTCGCCGGTGATCCTCACCCTCGACGACTCCAGCCCCGGCCAGTTCCGCTACACTGACAAAGGGCAAGATGTGGAGATCGACCCCAACTCAGCCGCCGGTATCCTGGTCGACTTCGCCAAGAAGCACCCCGACTTCGGTCTGGAGGCAACCTTCTTCGTCCTGCCCGAAGGCGCCCCGCCGGACAAGCTCTTCGGACAGCCGAAGTACGAGCAGCGTAAGCTCCAGCAGATCGTGGACCTGGGCATGGACCTGGGCAACCACACCTGGTGGCACCAGCCCCTGGGCGAAGTGAGCGACGAAGAAGTTCAGATGCAGCTAGCTTTTGCCGTGAAGTCGGTGAAGGAGGCCGTGCCAGGCTACGAGATGGACGTGGTGGCTCTGCCGCTGGGCTCCTACCCCAAGAACAGGGCCCTCGCCTTCGCCGGCGAGTATAAGGGCTACCGCTATAAGAACCGGGCCGTGCTGCTGGCGGGCGAGGAGCCGGCGGCATCGCCCAACCGCAATGGCTACGACGCGCTGGCGTTGCCGCGCATCCAGGCGACCCAGGACCAGCTTGACCTGTGGTTCGGCGGCCTGGCGAAGAACCCAGCAGAGCGGTACGTGAGCGACGGCGACCCCAACACCATTACCTTCTCCGCCGCTGTTGCCGACCAGCTTGATGAGGCATCGCCGACCGGCAATGCGGCGCGCAAATACTGAAGGGCCAATCGCATGAGACGGGCGCAAGCAGCGTAGGTTGCCCGCCGGGGAGACGTGCAATGACCACCATAGAGTTGTATGACACGACCCTGCGCGACGGGACGCAGATGGAGGGGCTCACCTTCTCGCTGGAGGATAAGCTGAAGGTCGCCCAGAAGCTGGACGAGCTGGGCATCCACTACGTCGAGGGCGGCTACCCCGGCTCGAATCCAAAGGATGCCGAGTTCTTCGTCCAGGCGAAGAAGCTGCCGCTGAAGCAGACCACCATCGTCGCTTTCGGCTCCACACGCCGCGCCGACATCCGCCCTGAGGGGGACGCCAACCTGCAGGCGCTTCTGGCCGCCGAGACGAAGGCCATCACTATCGTCGGCAAGGCCTCGGACCTGCACGTGACCGAGGTGCTGCGCACCAGCCTGGAAGAGAACCTGGCTATGATCACCGACTCCATCCGCTACCTCAAGAGCCGGGGCCGCACCGTCTTCCTGGATGCGGAGCACTACTTCGACGGCTACAAGCGCAACTCGGCCTACACCATCGCCTGCCTTAAGGCCGCAGCCGAGGGCGGCGTCGACCGCATCATCCCCTGCGATACCAATGGCGGCAGCCTGCCCCACGAGGTCGCTCAGGCCATCCGCGCTGCCCTGGATGCGGTCAATGTGCCCATCGGCATCCACACGCATAACGACTGCGAGCTGGCTGTCGCCAACACCCTGGCCGCCATCGCCGAGGGCGCGACGCAGGTGCAAGGCACCATCAACGGCTACGGCGAGCGCTGCGGCAATGCCAACCTCTGCTCCATCATCCCCACGCTCAAGCTGAAGATGGGCCTCAATGTCCTATCGGAGGCACAACTCGGCAGCCTGACGGAGGTCTCGCGCTACGTCCACGAGCTGGCCAACCTGAATCCCAACCCCCATGCGCCCTTCGTGGGCGGCAGCGCCTTCGCCCATAAGGCCGGGCTGCATGCCGACGCCGTGATGAAGCACGAGGACAGCTA
>JACQUE010000096.1 GCA_016210425.1 Chloroflexota bacterium
CAAGATCCTGGAGCAGTTTCCCTACGTCAAGATCGTCATGCTCACCGTCTCCGACAGCGAAGACGACCTGTTTGAGGCCATCAAATCGGGGGCCAAGGGCTATTTGCTGAAGAACCTCGAGCCTGGCGACCTCTTCACGATGATCGGTACGGTAGCCCAGGGCGAGGCGGCTATCTCACCGTCCATGGCCTCGAAGATCCTGAACGAGTTTGCCCGCGCCCAGGCCCCCAAGCCTATACCCACGTACGCGCAGCACCCTCTGACGGAGAGGGAGAAGCAGGTGCTGCAGTGCGTGGCCCGGGGCGACTCCAACAAGGAGATCGCCAGCACCCTCTCCATCTCCGAGAGCACCGTCCGCAACCACCTCCACAACATTCTGGACAAGCTCCACCTGGAGAACCGGGTCCAGGCCGCCATCTACGCCTTCCGCGAAAAGGACATCCTCAATCCCCCTTAGCCACTATCGAATATCCCGCCTAGTCGTTTTGTCTACCCCTTCCTAGACAGGCCGCTGGTATCGCCATGCTCTGGCTAGAAGCATTGGCTGGCCACAAATGAGAGGTTCGTAGGATAGGCATGCCCCGCGACCAGGGTTACGATGGGCATGGAGGACAAAGGGACATGAGAACGCAGAACGTCTTCATCCTTTACTCCCACCCCCTCTTCGCCAAGGGCATTGAGACACTCCTGAGGCAGGACCGCAGGCTGCGCGTCGTGGGCATGGAGACGGACGAGAAGGCGGGCATGGAACGTATAGCCGTGCTACAGCCGGACGTGGTGATAGTCGATGCCGATGCCCGCGGTTTTGAGCCGGTGGCTACGGCTCGGCGTGTCTTCAAGGAGAGCCCCGAGTCAAGGATCATCGAGTTGGACATCGTGAGCAACGGGATGCGCGTCTACAACAACCGCTCGGTGCCCGATGACGCGGTGCGGGACCTCATTAGGGCGATAAAGAAACGAGTCGCTTGGTAGATCTATGACTACCTGCAGGGCTGGCCGGCCCCCTGGTCGAGGAGGATGAGGTGGTCGTGGAAGGGGCCGGTCCGGCCCAAGAAAAGATAAGCGGAGGCAACCTTGAAAAAGCTATTATTCGTTGTGCTGCCGCTGTTGGCCCTGGCTGTCGGGGTAGGCTTCCTGGTAAAGGCAACAAGGAATACTACCGGCTCAACAACCAAGCCCGTGGGGGCGGTCCTGGATAGCAAAGGGTGCCTCGAATGTCACGGGCAAAAAACCCTGGTTAAGATGACATCGCAGGGAGAGGTGCCGATCTACGTTGAGGGACAGGTTCTGGCAGCCTCAACCCACCGCTACCTTGATTGCACCGCCTGTCACTCCTCCAATCTTCACCAGGGTAAGCAACTCACGATGCAGTCAGAGGTGGAGCGCTGCGGTAGCTGCCACACCTACGAGCGGGACCTCTATCGTGGGAGCGTGCATGGCCAGGCGCTGGACCAGGGCAGCGAGGACATCGCCACCTGCACCAGTTGCCACAGCACTGGTGGCTCGGTGCACGGCGTGGCCGCTGTCCTGGACCTTGAGGCTACCACTTTTCGCAGGAACATAGCCTCCACATGCGCCAGGTGCCATGCCAACGAGAGCATCAAGGCTAAGTATGGGATGGAGTTGGAGGTCTACGAGAGCTACCAGCACAGCGTCCACGGCAAGGCGATGGAGCTGGCCTCCAACGACCCGCGCAAGCTGAACAAGGCGACATGCAGCGATTGTCACGGCTCACACGACGCAAAGCCGGTGGACGCCCCGGGCTCAAGGGTCGGGAGCATCTCGGCCCTGGCGGAAACGTGCGCCAGGTGCCACAGAGGGGCAGATGAGAACTACGCCAAGGGCTTTGTCGGGCACAAGGAGGCCTCCAGGAGCTACTTCCCCCTGGTCTATTATGGCGAGCGCTTCTTCTTCCTGTTCACCGCCGCGGTGGTGTTCTTCGGCGTGCTCCTCGTATCGTTCGAGGGCTACCGATGGCTCGTGGGCGGAGTACGGCGCGACCACGATGACGACGGCAAGGGAGGGTCGTAGAGATGACAGCGATTTCGATGGCTGAGAGGATGGAAGAGATGGCATCATCCGCTCCGGCAGCAGAGTATATCCCCAGGTTCGGCATTCAACAGCGCATCCAGCACTTCCTGATGATGACCAGCTTCCTGCTGCTGGTCTTCACCGGGCTTCCCCAAAAGTTCAACGACGCTTCCCTCAGCCAGTGGTGGATGGGTGTGCTGGGTGGCGTGGACAATGCCCGCATGGTCCACCGCTTCGCTGCATGGACCATGATTATCGACTGTCTCTACCACATCTCATACATTGCTTTCAGCACAGTGGCCCTGCGGAGGAAGTTCCCCATATGGGCCATACCCTCGTTGAAAGATGCTCAGGACCTCTTCCACGACTTCGAGTACTTCTTCGGCAGGCGGACGGACAGGCCGAGGTTCGGGCGCTTCAGCTACCTGGAGAAGTTCGACTACTGGGCGATCTTCTGGGGTATTCCCGTCATAGCAGGCTCAGGCCTGATCCTGATGTTCCCGGTAGCGGCGACAAAGTTCTTGCCCGGAGTGGCCGTGCCCGTGGCCTTCCTGGCCCACAGCGACGAAGCCGTGCTGGCCGTGCTATGGGTCTTCATCGTCCACTTCTTTTTCGTCCACCTGGGGCCGCACGTCTTCCCGTTCAACCCCTCGATGTTCACAGGGAAGATGTCGCGTGAGCAGTATAAGGTGCTGCATCCGCTGGAGTTGGAGGAGATGGAAGCACGAGAGGGGCGCAGACTGGCGAAGCAGGAGCGCGACGAGGTCGCCACGGCTTCCGCGAGCCAGGAGAGTGCGCCGGTTGCCGCCGATGCCAGCCATGTAGCCGGGGAGCAGACGGAGGGGCAGAGCGCTTAGCGGCTTCGGCGACAGCGGCGACCTGAGGAACGCGCAGGGGCCAGCGGCTTTTGCCGCTGGCCCCTGTTTCCTCGTGAGCTGAATGCTACTGCTGCGGTGGCGCGCTGCGCTTCTGCCACGTGGCGGCGTCGTAGTAGTCACGCCAGGCAGCGATCTTGTCGCCGCGCAGCTCGAAGATGCCCATCACGGGTATGGAGGCCGACCGGTCCGGCCAGCGCATGGTATCGACGCGCTCCGTCAGAACGATGCTTCCACCGGCGGTGAGGTGCTTCACGGCGAACTCGCAGCCCGCCAGCATGCCGAACAGGCGGCCGATGGATGTCTCCAGCGCCTGCCGTCCAATGGTGGGACGGTCCTCATTAGGCATGTTGATCCACACGGCGTCGTCGGTGAAGTAGCTACAGACCTTGTCTGCCTTGAGGGTTGCCCAGGCATCGCAGAAGTCTCGCACAACCTGGCTTGGGTCCGCCATATCCTGCCTCCTTGCCTCTCTCGCCATCCGGCGGCTGTCTAGATAGTCAGCACGATCTTGCCGAAGAAGTTGCCCTCTTCCATGACCTTGTGGGCCTCGGCTGCCTTGGAGATGGGGAAGGTAGCGTGGATAACCGGGCGGAAGACGCCCCGCGATATGAGCTTCATCACAGGGGCCAGGTCCTCGCGGGGGTTCATCATAGTGCCCATAATGCTGAGGTCGCGGGTCATCAGCCTTCCCAGGTGGAGCTGCACCTTGTGGCCGGTAGTCACGCCGCAGGGGATGAAGCGGCCGCCACGCTTGAGGCTAGCGAAGCATTTCTCCCACACGCTGACGCCGATGTGCTCGAAGACGATGTCCACGCCCTCGCCGCCGGTAAGCTGCTTCACGCGCTCGGCGAAGTCCTCGGTATTGTAGTTGATGCCCTCGTCGGCACCCAGGGCCTTAGCCTTAGCAACCTTGTCATCGCTGCCGGCGGTTGTTATGACGCGGGCGCTGAGGGCCTTCGCTATCTGGATGGCCGCCGTGCCGACGCCGCTGCCGCCGGCCATGACGAGGACATCGTCGCCGGGCTTGAGTCCGGCGCGACAGACGAGCATGTGCCAGGCGGTCGTGTAGACCGTGGGGATGGCGGCGGCCTCTGCGTAGGACATGCCGTCGGGGATGGGCTGTAGGTCGCCCTGGTTGGCCTTGGCCAGCTCGGCGTGGGAACCGCCGATGGCCACGCCCAGCACGCGGTCACCCGGTTTGAACCTCGTGACAGCCGCGCCGACGGCCTCGACATCGCCCGCCAGGTCCAATCCCAGGATGTATGCCCCCTGAGCGCGCATGCCGTGGGAGCCCTCTCTGCCGAAGACATCCCGCCGGTTCATGGCGCAGGCCTTCACCCGCACCAGCACTTCGTCCGCCTTTATGGCGGGCGTCTCCAACTCGCCCCAGATCAGCTTGTCCAGGCCGCCTTGCTCGATGACGTACAATGCCTTCATGTGGAAACCACACCTCCTTCGCTCTCTGCGAATTATCCTCGTAGTTTAGCGCTATCTTAATATACCATCGTTGGCAAGGGGATAACGAGCTTGTAGGGGTTAGGCCTGTTCAGTTGCGGCGGCAGGTTGGACCCGCCGCTCCGGCAGCCGGGGCCGCTTGCCCAGCAGAAAG
Organism: Chloroflexota bacterium; assembly: GCA_016210425.1. GTDB lineage: Bacteria > Chloroflexota > Dehalococcoidia > JACQUE01 > JACQUE01 > JACQUE01. The sequence goes on from JACQUE010000096.1 coordinate 4,519, forward strand.
ACCATGATCATGCCGGCAAGTCCAAAACCTGAAAAGATGAGGAAAGCAAGGCGATAGCTATCGGTAGTGTCGAAGATCCAGCCGGCGATGACGGGTCCGGCCATGCCGGCGAAGGTGCCCACCATGAATAGTAGCCCCTGGATGGTGCCGAAGGACTTTCGACCGAAATAGTCTCCCTGCATAGCGGGGCGCGTCACGATGCTGCCACCGTAGCCGGGCCCATAGAAGAGGAGGAAGATGGGGATGAGCCAGAGACGGTCGGACGATATGAGCCCGAATACCAGGACACCGACAGCCTGTAATCCGATGGCGGCTACCGCCGCCCCTCGCTTGCTGTAGACATCCGCCATCCAGCCGAAACCGTACCTTCCCACCAGGCTGGTCAAAGTGATGGCGGTTATGATTATGGCGGCGACGTTCCTGCTGACGCCCGCCTCCTTCAGCGCCGGCGTCTCGAAGACCATCAGGGCGCTCATGCCGAAGTTGCCCAGCGTGAAGCCCAACGCCATCGCCCAGAAGGCGCTGGTCATCACCGCCTGCTTCACCGTGAAGTCCACCTCGCGCTTATAGGCATTGCTTCCAACTTTCTCATCCTGATTCTGGTCGGTGCCGGGGGCCTGGGCCTCTGGTTTGTCGCCGTCGGGCAGGAGGCCCTTGTCTTCAGGTCTGTGCACCATCACTAGGCTCGCCGGCAGACCCACGATGAGCAAGCCGATGCCGGAGGCCAGCACCGTCGTTCGCCAGCCCAAGACATTGATAAGCACGACCATTACCGGGGCCAGGCTTCCCGAAAGTGCGAAGCCTACCATCTGACCGGCCAGCGCCCGGCCTCTAAGCCGTACAAACCAGTTGGCGATAGTGGACTGGGTGACGCCGCCCACACCAAACGAGAAGCCAAATGCGATGAGCACGTACGACGCATAGAAGACGGGGAGACTATACGCGCGGCTCATGAGCATGAAGCCGAGGGCGGACAAGACGGTGCCGCTGACCATGAGCTTGCGGGGACCGATCCGGTCAAAGAGGTAGCCGGAGATGGGGGCGGCAATTCCTCCCTCTAGTCTTTGGAGCATGAAGGCTAGGGACATCGCCGTAGTGGTGGCGGCGAGGCTGTCCTTAATGGGGTCGAAGAAAACGGTAAAGGTGTAGAAGTAGGTGCCGCCGATGTAGAAGGAGTAGATAGATGCGGCCAGCACGATCCACCAGCCGTAAAAAAGCTTAGAACGTTCTGCCAAACCTTGCGACTCCAGGCGAGCTAAAGTGTTGATGAGCGGCGCACCGAGCCAAGGATACGCCTGGGCCAATTTGAAGCGCAAGACCAGCTTTCAGTGGGAGGGCATGGCCGCGGGAGCAGCAACAGGGCGCCTGGCGAGTATCATCCAGAGGGCGGAGAGAGCGTATAGGATCAGGAAAATCACGAAGGCGATCTGATAGCTCTTAGTAACGTCGTAGACGAAGCCTGCCAGCACGGGGCCCAATGCGTTGGCGATGCGTTCGAGGGGCGCCGCAAAGCCCGAGATGGCCCCGACGTGCCTGCGGCCAAAGTACTCTGCAAAGACGACGGAGATAAGCACCATGTGACCGCCAAAGGCGATGCCATACAAGATGGCGAAGACAACCGCTAGCGGCGGGCTATCCACCAGCATCAGGATCCCAGTGCCGACGGCGCTACCGACAAAGATGATGATCAGAGAGCGGCGCACGCTCAGGCGCTCCATGGCGAAGCCCCAGAAGAGGCTGCTGCCTGCTCCGGCGATGGAATAAAGAGAGAATATGCCGACCGCCGTGCTGTCGCTGAGGCCGCGGTCGCTGAGATATGGAACAAGGTGCAGGTTGATGGCTCCACCGACCAGCATGCCTTGAGCCACCGCCATCGTCAAAAGCCAGAAAGCCCTGGTCCGCAGGGCCTCCTTTAGCGTCCAGCTTACCTCCTCGCCTGACTGGTGGGCCTGACCGGACGTTTGCCGGATGACCGGGCCCGGGTCTGGGACGCCGTCCGGCCGGAGGCCGAAGTCCTCTGGGCGCCGCCGCATAAACAGGGCCGCCGGGAAAGTGCCGGTTGCTATCACGATGGCGCCCAGTGCAACCCAGGCGATTCTCCAGTCGAAGGCGACAATGAGGTACTGGGTCATAAATGGGAGAGTGACCATCCCCAAGCGCTGGCCCAGCGCTGAGATGCCTGTGGCCCTGCCTCGCTTCCGGACGAACCAGTTGGCTACGGCCACGGATATGGCGAGTTGGCTTCCACCAACGGTAGTGAGACGGACAATCCCGTAGAGAAGATAGAACTGCCAGAGCGAGCTGAGCCAGTAGAGGCCGATAAGGCAGACGCCGGCTATCAGCGACGCAACGACTAGAACGATGCGGGGGCCGCGTTTATCGAGGATAGGGCCCACCACGGGGCCCATGAAACCGCCAACGAGGCTTGCAGCCGAGCTGGCCCAGGAGACTGTGGTGCGGTTCCAGCCGAACTCGTCGCCTAGAGGCTTCATGAAGACGCCGAGTATGGGGTTGAAAGTGGCAGTCCAGGTGAAGGAGGATAGAAGGCATACGGCTACGATCATCCAGCCGTAGTAGTATTTTGTCTCTGGCAGCCGTTGCAGGATGGATTGTGCCTTTGCCCGCTCGCCGAGGTTCATCGGCATAAGCTCGCAGTCCTCCTGTCCCACTATGGGCAGTGGCCAACGAGGCAAAGGATAGCATAGGCTGCAAGCGGCGTAAAGCAGAGCTCGTCTTTTCCTGGCGATTATAGGGTTGACACACCCATAATTATGTGTTAGTATCCGTGTATCAAAGGGAAGAGGCACAAAGATGCATGGCGAACCAAAGGCAAAGGGTGAAGCAGTCAAGCTGACAGACGGCACTTTGACGGAAGCCGACGCTAGGGAAATGCTGGAGCGTATAAGGTGGCCCGATGGCCCGCGTTGCCCATTCTCGGACTGCAAGGGCGAAGAGGTCTACCGCATCGAGGTGAAGGCAAGCCAGCGCAAGAGCGGCGCTCCGGTTGGTCCTCGCCATCTCTTCAAGTGCAAGAAGTGTCGGCGGCAGTTCTCCGTAACAAAGGGCACGATCTTCGAGGACAGCAAGATTCCCCTTCGGACTTGGATAATGGCCATGTACCGCATGTGCGCCTCGAAGAAGGGCGTAAGCGCTCACCAGCTTCACCGTGAGTTTGGCCTGACCTATGAGGCGGCTTGGTTCATGTGCCATCGTATCCGGTATGCCATGAAAGAAAAGACGCTCACCCCTTTGAG
>JACQUE010000092.1 GCA_016210425.1 Chloroflexota bacterium
AATAGCCGGAAGCTGGTGAAGGCGAAGACGATGCCCATGATGATTGCCGCGATGCCGTACTGGAGCCCCAGCCGGTCCGACGAGAGCAGCCCCAGGGCGACGGGTGTCAGTATGAGGCTCGCTAGCATGATGCGCGCCGCCGCCCGTCCGTTACCGGCTACATTCGGGAGCATCGGGACCCTGGCTTGCAGGTAGCTTGCCTCGTTGGCGATGGCGAAGCTCCAAAAGTGGGGCGGAGTCCACAGGAAGAGGAGCAGCGCCAGCAGCGCCGCCGAGGTGTAGTCCGAACCCCCTGTCGTGAACCACCCCGCGAGGACGGCGCAGCTACCGGCAGTTCCGCCCAGCACGATGTTCAGCGGGCTGCGCCGTTTCAGCCACCCCGTGTAGACGACAACGTAGACGAGAGCCCCCAGGAGCACCGAGATGGCGACTAAGAACCCCAGCGCGGCGGCCACCGGCAGCGAGGCGACCACGAGGGCCAGGCCTCCTAGAAGCACCAGTCTGGGGCTAAGCTTCTTGCGGGGAAGGACGCGCGTTTTCGTCCTCTCCATAACCGCGTCGATGTCTCTGTCCAGGTAGTTGTTCAGCCAGGCGGAGCCTGCTGAGGCCATGGCGCCGGAGATGGCAAGCAGGGCCAGGCGCAGGGGGCTCAGCCCGCCCTGAGCGGTGATGGCAGCCGCCAAGGCTACGAATACCAGCAGCCCCAGAGTCCGCGGCTTGGCGAGCTGAATGCAGGATGCCAGCATTGGTTGTCAGCCTATCGGATGATGAAGATGGTTGCGAAGACGGCGATCCAGACCAGGTCGACGTAGTGCCAGTAGAGGCCGGCGACCTCGATCGCCAGATGACGTCGGGCATCGAAGAGGCCTCGGCCCGCCCGCACGAGAAGCGCCCCCAGGAGCAGAATACCGCCTAGAACGTGGATGCCGTGGAAGCCCGTAATGGTGAAGTATATGGAGCCGTAGGCATGATCCCAGGGGCGGAAGTCGGAGTGCACCCACTCCCAGCCCTTGATCGCCAAGAAGGCGCTACCCAGCAGGATCGTGATCGCCAGCGCCAGCATCAGGCGCTTCCTGTGCCCTTTGCGAATAGCTAGAATAGCCGCCTGCATGCTGGCCGCGCTGATCAGCAGGATGGCCGTGTTGGCTGAGACGAGGGCGGTTTCCAAATGCACCCCTTCCGGAGGCCAGACTGGGGATTTCACCTTCAGGTAGTAGTAGGCCCAGAAGAGGGCGCCGAAGAGGAAGCTCTCCGAGACCAGAAAGAGGAGCATGCCGAAGTAGGGAGTGGAGGCCGATGGCCTCTCCATCTTTTGAATCGCTTGGGCTGTCGTCATGGCCGCCTTTTCCCCTAGTTGTCGCCCTCTGCCCCGCCGGTCGACATAATCGCGTGGACGGAGCCGGGCCTTCCGTAGCCATACGGAGTATCAACTACACGCGGCGGAGTCTCGAAGTTTTCATCTGGCGCCGGTGACGCCACCTGCCACTCGAGGGTCTTTGCCCGCCAAGGGTTGGCTCCTGCGCGCAAACCCCAGATGGCGCTAGTGATGATATTGATGGCGACCAGGAAGAAGCTGGTCACCAGCAGGCCCGCGCCGACCGTCGATACTATGTTCAATGTCTGGAACGGGTCGCTGGGGTCGTAGTCGTAGACCCGCCGCCGCAGGCCGTTCAACCCGAGCCAGAAGAACGGGAGAAACGTAGTGAAGAAGCCGGTGGTCATTATCGCCCAGTGTACTCTACCCAGACGCTCGTTCATGAAGCGCCCGGTCACTTTGGGGAACCAGTAGTAGATCGCTGCCATCAGGGGGAAGACGAATCCGCCGAACATCGTGTGATGGAAGTGGCCAACTATATAGTAGGTATCGGTCACGTAAAGATCGGCCGGGACTATGCCCAGCGGAACGCCGGTGAGGCCCCCGATCAAGAAGACGGCGATGGCCGTCGAGGCAAAGAGCATCGGCGTCTCTAGTCGGATCTTACCCATCCACATCGTAGAGATCCAGGCGAAGACCTTTACCCCAGTGGGAACGGCCACCAACACCGTGGTTATCATGATGGGTATCCGCAGCCACGGCTCCATGCCGGCGGCGAACATATGGTGGGCCCAGACCAGGCTGCCGCCGATAGCTATCCCCAGGCTAGACAGGCCGACGGCGGCGTAGCCGAAGATGGGCTTCCGGGAGAAGACAGGGATGATCTCGCTGATGATGCCGAAGCCGGGGAGGACGAAGACGTATACGGCCGGATGGGAGTAGAACCAGAAGAGATGCTGGTAGAGGACGACGTTGCCTCCACTGCTGGGCACGAAGAAGGCCATTCCCACCAAGCGTTCCAGGAGGACCATCAGAAACGACATGCCGATGAACTGTGTGAATGTCATCTGGAGCAGCGATGTAGCCATCGATGCCCAGCCGAATATGGGCATTCGGAAGAGGCTCATTCCAGGCGCGCGTCCCTTGAATACAAGGGTGAGGAAGTTGATGCCTCCTAAGATAGAAGATAGCCCGACGAGGTATACGGCCAGGATCATAAACTGCATCCCCAGCGGCGCTTGGACGCTCAAGGGCGGGTAGACGGTCCAGCCCGTGTCGAAGCCTCCGGCTGGGAGGCTGGCGAAGAGGAGAGCTCCGGCCGGAGGCAGAAGCCAGTAAGAGAAGGCGTTCAGGCGGGGGAAAGGCATGTCTCGCGCCCCAAGCATCAGCGGGAGCAAGAAATTCATGAGCCCCGAGACGCCAATGAGGATCATGGCGATCTGGTTGATGCCATGCAGGCTCATGATGTGGTTGTACATGTTGGGCCCCATGATGGTGCGGCCCGGCGAGGTCAGCTCGTAGCGCATCAGGAAGCCCAGCGTTACCCCGAAGAGGAGCATTATCAGCGCGGTGACCAGATATTGGACTCCGATGACTTTGTGATCGAGGTCGAAACTGAAGTATCGAGCCCAGCGCGGGAGATCGGTTTTCGTCTCCGCTTCCTCCGGCCTCTTTCCTGCCAGGATCCAGCGCACCCAATAGTTGAAGGCGCCCAGGGCGACCATGTAGGCAAGGATCCCGGTCAGTGTGCCGACTGCCAGCACAGGCCCCGGATTCCAGCCAGGTGCCCCAACCGCCCTTCTAATCAGCACGGCAAGGCCCACGCCGGCCGCGACTGCGGCCAGGCCAGCCGGCACCGCCCGCACCAGGCCTATGGAGAGCACATTGATGCCAGGGTTTCTCACGACCCCTTCTCTTTCTTTAACCCCTCGATCCAGCTCCGGTATTGCTCCTGTGTCACCACCTTTACCGGGGCTCGCATGTAGGCGTGGCCAATGCCGCATAGCTCGTTGCACAGGGCCCAATAGTCTCCCAGCCGATCGGGAGTGATGCGCAGGGTCGTTTCCATGCCGGGGACGGCGTCTTCCTTAATGCGGAACTCCGGGACCCAGAAGTCGTGTATGACATCGCGGGATGTCAAGGTGAAGCGGACCGGCTGCCCTATAGGGAGACGAAGCTCGTTCGTCTGTAGCCCCTCGTTCGGATAATTGAACTGCCAGCCGAACTGGAAGGCGGAGACACGTACATCCAGTTCCTCTTTTGGCGCTGCGGTCACGCTTTGGAGCACGAAAGCCCCGATTATGGCCAGCACAATGACAATGGCGAGCGGTACGAGCGTCCAGGTGACCTCCAGGGGTGCGTGGCCGAACATGGCTGGCCCGTCGGACTCATCGCCCTTTCGGCGTCGGAAGAAGATGAGGCTATAGACGAGGCCCCCCAGGCAGAGGACAAGGAAGAAGGAGGCTATGGCGAAGAGGACGGAGAAAAGCCGGTCAACGTCGTGGGCCTGGCTGGAGGCACGAGCAGGGGTGATCTGTTTGGTTAGGAAGAGATAGGCGAGAACTGCTGTTCCAACGGCGGTGATTGCGGCCAAAGCCATGAGATGCTTCTTCATGGCCGGCCCTCGTGGTCACGGCTGGGATAGCCGCTGGCAGTTACCAATATCATTCCCACGCCTCTTATCTCCCCCGTCATTAGCGATATATTAAGTAGAACATAGCATTGCTTACCTATGCTGTCAATTAGCAACACAGGGTGGCGGGAGGCCCGTTGTCATGAAAAAGTAATGACCATGTAACATATCTGAAACATAAGCAGGGTATCCTTCAGTGGTAATCGAGGAACACGGCCGCAAGAGAGGCGGCCGGCACTGGCCAAAACGCCGCTATTCTGAAAAAGGCCCCCGGTGGGAGATCGAGCAGGAGGAGAGAATCGAATGGCAGCCCAGGACGCAAAGGAATTTGTGCTAAAGACAGCCAGGGAGCAGAACATTAAGTTCATCCGTATGTGGTTCACGGACATCCTTGGCTTCCTCAAGAGTTTCGCAATTACGGTTGGTGAGCTGGAAGGGGCGCTCAGCGAGGGGATGGGCTTTGATGGCTCATCCATCCAGGGCTTCGCCCGCATCGACGAGAGCGATATGGTCGCCCTCCCCGATCCGAACACCTTCCAGATACTTCCCTGGCGCCCGAAGGAGAACGGGGTTGCCAGGATGTTCTGCGATGTCATGACCCCCGATGGCAAGGCCTTTGTCGGTGACCCTCGCTACGTTCTGAAGCGCAACCTCAAGAAGGCATCCGACCTAGGCTACACCTTCTACGTAGGCCCGGAGTTGGAGTACTTTTATTTCAAGTCGTCCGATGGTACGGAGGTGCTGGACAAGGGCGGCTACTTTGACCTGACGCCCTTGGATGTCGCCAGCGACCTGCGCCGCGAGACGGTGCTGGCCCTGGAGCAGATGGGCATCGCCGTGGAGTACAGTCACCACGAGGTTGCACCAAGCCAGCACGAGATCGACCTGCGCTACACCGACGCTCTGACTATGGCCGACTACGCCATGACCTATCGCCTGGTCGTGAAGGAGATCGCCATCAAGCATGGCGTCTACGCCACCTTCATGCCCAAGCCCATATTTGGTGAGAACGGCAGCGGCATGCACGTCCACCAGTCGCTCTTCAAGGG
>JACQUE010000003.1 GCA_016210425.1 Chloroflexota bacterium
ATGGTACAGGGGTCTACGCTGGTGGTGGAGAGTTTTGATCCCGGTCGGCATTTTTCTTGCCTTGATAATCGGGCTAAGTGTGGCCTTCGGGGAAACTGAGAAGAAACCATCGGAGGCCACGGCCACAGCTACAATCGTCCCCCGAACAGCAACTCTGGCAGCAACGGCCGCATCTTCGCCAGCCACAACCACGTCGACAGGAGTGTCTGGGGTGGCTTCACCGACGGCAACACGTACGGCTACGATCGTGCCGACGGCTACTACTGGTGCCCCAGCAGCTACACCGATGGCCACAGGCGTGCCACCAACGCCGGCGCCCACAAGGACAGCCACTCTCCCGCCAGCGACAGCCACAGTTGTACCTGCTCCTTCCGAAAAGGTAACCATCCTGAGTGTCAGCTCTCCTATAGATGTGGGAAGCACCGCCACTGTCGTGGCTCAGGCGTGGTCTAGCGCTTCTTGCTCGATAACATACACAACCCCGCTGGGCAACGTCAGCGAGGCTCAAGGACTCGAAAAAAAGGTTGCAGGGAGCGATGGGCGAGTCCAGTGGTCTTGGAAAATTGGCCCTGGTACCAAGCCGGGTACAGGCAGCATACGCGTTCAATGCGGAGGAGTCTCGGCGGTGAGCCCCATCATGATTCAGTAGTCTCGGCGGATCTGGTCAGGCCACACTTGGATGGCTGGGCGCTCTCTCTAGGTTTGGGTCGTCTCTTCGCCCCGCAGCGCGGCGCGCAACTGCTGCCACAAGCGGTTGAGGAGCCCCAACTGCCCGCCGTCCGTCTCGATGCCGCCGTAGCGCAAGCCCACGTAGGCCTCGGTTATGGCAGCCAAATGCTCTGCCCTCGTCTCGATGCGCCCCTTCAGCTTGCGCTCGTACTCGTATGGCGTCTCGGGCGCTCGTCTCGGAACGCCGGCGTGACGGCCCTCCCATAGCAGCCCCTGGTAGATCTCTCGTATGGTGAAGAGACGGTCTCCATCTGTCCGGGTCGCGGCAAGGGGTGGGGTTGCCGGAGCGACCACGGCGGCCGCTGCCCGCCGAAACCGTGCCAAGAGCCTGGCCAGGAAGCGGCGAATATCTGCCTTGAACGTCTCCCAGGACCAGAGCGACTCGCTGACCTCCTCGACCTCCGCGCCAGACTTGGCTCTCCAGTATCGGAGGAGAGCCCGGGCTAGGATGACCAGCACAAGAAGCAACAGAAGCGCGAGGAGCCCCCATTTCAAGGCGACGATGGCCTCAGGCGGGATGCCGCCTGTCTTGTGCCCCTCGGAGGCCTTGCGGAAATCATCGAAGTTTGGGGGCTTGAATGGTTCCGGCGGCTCCCGTCGCAGGAGCTGAATGAGGAAGCGCAAGGCATAGACCATGCCGGCGGCCACAAAGCCCAGCGGCAGGGCGACGGCATACAGGAATGCCGTGAGCAGCCAGTTAGCGAGGATGCCAAGCGGGTGGGCCAGCAACGTCACCAGGTCGAAGGAGAAGGCGCTGGCGATGGCTAGCGAAATGCCGACGATGGCCAGAACCACCGCCAGCAGCAGCGAGAGCCAGCGGCGGCTGAAGAGGCCGGCCTCGTGGAGTAGCATCCGCTCCTGGATCGACTGGAAGCTGGCCAGCGCGATGGCCACCAGCCCCACGGCGAAGTAGGCGGCGACGTAGAGCCCTACGGAGGCGATGCCTTCCTTAGGCCCATCTGACCTTGAAGTGGCTCCCCAGAGCACCAGGAGGACCACCAGCGCCGTCAGGCCAAGGAGGAAGCGTCGGTAGACGTCGTCGAAGGTGAGGCTTTCGCGCCCCACCGCGATGCCTCGCCACAACAGAAAAACGCCGAACGCCAGGCCTCCCGCCAGCAAGGAGGCGTGCGCTGCTGCATACCCTCCCCAGCCTGGCTCCCAGAGCGCATAGTCGCCGCCGACTCCTAGGCGGACCACGAGCGCCAGGATCAGGAGCAGAGCGGGCAGCACCAGGGCTCGCACGCGCCCCAGGGACCACCTGCTTTCCAGGGCTAACCGTGCCACGCCCTCTGCCGCTATGGCCAGGATCACCGCCCCGGCTAGAGTGAGCGGAGGCCTGGGCCAGGCCACGAAGGGCCATTTCCCCGCCCATATCAGCCAGGGGTATGCCCAGAGGACCTCCAGCGCTATGGCGAAGAGGGGCAAAAGCTGAGCCGGGGCCAGGCGTCGGAGCTGGGGGATGGCTCTCATAGCCTCAGAGCCCTCCCTCTGTGCCGAGTCGCACCGAGGCCAGCTCTCGCCAGTAGACATCGTCGGAAACGCGATAGGTCGAGATGCCTGTGAGGCGGTAGCGACGGGCATCCGGGCCGACGACGATCAGGGCCACACGGCGGCCTGCCCGACGATAGCGGGCAAGGGCGGCCAACAGCGGCTCCACCGGCACAGCGGTGATCACTGTTAGCGTCGTGCTCCAAGGGAGGCTGCGGCCTTCACGGGCAAGGAGCTGCTCCAGGGACATCAGAGGCAGTCCCTGGACGTGGGCCAGGGCCTCCAGGAGACGCTGGAGCTGCTCGGGGTGATCTGATGCCGGTAGAGCGATCCTGCGGCCGCTGCTGCGATAGGTCTCGTTGGCGTAGAGGCCCACCCGATAGCCGTTCTCGATGGCGTGATTGGCGATGGAGGCCGCCGCTATGACGGCGGTCTCCAGAAGCTGCTCCACCTTCCCCCAGTAAGGCGGCTCGACCGTACGCACGTCGAGGAAAAGGGCCAGGTCAACGGTGGTAGTGTGCTCGAAGACCCTGGTCTGAAGCTGCTGAAGGCGCGCCGTCGCCTTCCAATGGATCCTTTTCAGCGGGTCCCCCGGAGCGTACTGGCGGATGCTCGCGACCTGCACCGGGTCCTCGAAGAGATGCCGGCGCAGGCGCAGGTCGCCGAAGGGATCGCGCGAGGGAATGCCGAGGGTCTCCAGGGGCACGATACGGGGGTATACCAGCAGGTGGTCGAGCCTCTCGTCGGTGATGCCCCTGTCGAAGAAGCCGAAGAGATCGCCCGAGCGTATGGTCGCCGGGCCGAAGCTGAAGTAGCCACGCCGCAGGCACTGGACGGGGTAGCGGCGCGTGAGCCTGTGGTACCAGCCCAGCGATAGGAAGTTGGAGAGGATGGCCCGGGCCGGCTTGTGCGATGCCGATACCTTTCCCTTGGGGTAGGTCAGTTCCTCCGGTACCTCGTCCTGCACCTCTAGCCAGGGCAACGGCAGCAGCTTGCGGTTGGCGGCCGAGACCTCCAGGGTGACCGTCTCGCCGAAGAAGACGCGGCTGTCGCTCAGGCGCCTCTCATACTGGACGCCTTCGAGGGCGAAGCGGGCCCAGAGGCGGGCGATGCCCGACGCCAGGAAGAAGAGGAGCGCCAGCATGAGCAGCGGCGCCTGCCGGAGGATGGCCGATGCCACCAGCAGCGCCAGCGTGATGAGGAGCCAGGCGCCGCCCTGCACAGCTAGCTCCCGTGCCCAGTCCCGATGCCCGTCTCCTCTTCAAGGGGCACGGGCACCGATTCCAGAACCTCGGCTATGATGTCGGCGGCGGTATGGCCACGAAGCTGGCCTTGCGCTTGGGTGATCACCCGGTGCTCCAGCACGAACGGGGCCAAGTACTTGATATCGTCGGGGATGACGTAGCCGCGCCCCCGGATGGCAGCCAGGGCCTGGCCGGTACGATAGAGGCCCAGCATTGCGCGAGGGCTGGCGCCCAGCTCCACGTGCGGGTGGCTCCGGGTAGCGTGCACAACGTCGATGATGTAGCGCCTGACCTCTGGCCCCACGCGAATCCCACGACAGGCCGGCTGCAGCCGTAGAAGCTCCTCGGCGGATAGCACCGGGCCGAGCTCCTCCAGAGGACTGTGCTGTGCGAACCGCTCGAGGATGGCCCCGTCCTCCTCCTGGCTCGGGTAACCCATGCGCAGGCGGACGAGGAAGCGGTCGAGCTGGGCTTCCGGCAGGGGGAATGTGCCCTCCAGTTCGATGGGGTTTTGCGTTGCGAGGACGAGGAAGGGCCGCACCAGGGCCCGCGTCTCGCCCTCGGTGGTCACCTGACGCTCCTCCATCGCCTCCAGCAGCGCCGATTGCGTGCGGGGCGTCGCCCGGTTTATCTCATCAGCGAGGAGCACTTGCGAGAAGATGGGGCCGGGCCGGAACTCGAAGTCGCCGCTCTTCTGGTTGTAGATATAAGTGCCTGTGATATCCGCGGGCAGCAGGTCGGGGGTGCACTGGATGCGGCGGAAGGTGCAGCCAATGGAGCGGGCAACCGAGCGGGCGAGCATCGTCTTGCCGATGCCGGGCACATCCTCGATGAGCACGTGCCCCTCGCAGAGCACTGCGACCAGCATCAGATCGATGACCTGCCTCTTGCCGACGATCACCAGCTCGACGTTGTCAGCCACCTGCCGCGCCTTGGCGGCTACGTTGCCCACGCCCGTCTCGTCCATTGCTACCTCCATCCGCCTATGCGGATGCTCGGTAGTATACAGGACAGCAGTGCCGCCGCTCAATCCTGCCCGACTTGCTTCCCCCTCCCCCTGTCCGCCAGCACCGCCCATCTGTGGACTTTTGGCTTCCCATAAGAGGGAGAATTGTTGATTGTATCCGAAAACACTTCACTCTATCTTCTTTCATGGGTGAGTAGAGTCTAAAAGGCTCGCGCTCTATACGCTTGGCCTACTTGGCCTAATGGAAGGATGGGGGAGAGGGAAATGAAGAAGTTTTCCCGCTTGAACCTGAGCCTCAAACTGGGAATCTCCGTCGCCCTCGTAGTGGCGATAGCCCTCGGTGCAGGGACGTATTATGTGACCCAGCATCAAAAGGGACAGTTGATGGCGATGTTGGAGGAGCAGGCGAAGTTTCTGGGACACCAGGTGGCCTCAACGCAGGAATGGGTGGCGGAGGCCAACAAGTCGGGTAAGGCGTCGGTCCCGCCGCCGGTCGCCGCTATCGAGATAGCTCGCATCGCGCATGAGCGGACCGAGGCGGGGGCCGCGGAAGCGAACTACGAGGTCGAGATGGTGAGCGATACGCCGGTGAACCCCAATAACAAGCCCTCCAGCGATTTTGAGAGGAACGCGCTGCGGGCCTTCGCAGAGGGCAAGTCGGAGTACACTGGCATCAACGTTGAACAAGGCAGGAAGCTGTTCCAAAGGGTCACGCCGGAGGTTGCGAGTGAGGCATGTCTCACCTGCCACACCAATGCCAAGGTGGGTGATGTCCTGGGCGGCCTTGTCGTCAACATACCTGTCGCCTCGACGGATGGGGCAGTGAGGGCGAATACCGTGCTCCATTTGTGGCTTGCCATAGTCCAGATCGTCATCGTCCTGGGCGTCCTCTATTTTGTGGTGCGCAAGATGATCCTTGTGCCGATCTCAAAGCTTAGGCTAGCGGCACAGGAGATCGGCGATGTCGAGCTCCCCAAGGTGACCTCGGACATCGAGGCCATCGCCGACGGCGACCTGACGCGAGAGGTCACCATAATGGCCAAGCTCGCTGAGGTGAAATCCAACGACGAGATAGCGGATCTGGCCCGCTCTTTTAACCACATGGTTCAGGGGCTGCGCCATATCGGTGAGTGTCTGTCCGAAATGACGGCCAAGCTGGGGCAGGTGGTGGCCAAGGTGGGTACCACGGCTGCCCAGGTCAACGACTCCAGCAGCCAGCTATCCAAGACCGCCGACCAGACCGGCAGCGCCGTTCAGTCCATATCCGCCACCATCCATCAAGTGGCTAAGGGCGCAGCCGACCAGGCTCACAGCATAAACGAGACCACCTCGAGCATCACCCAGCTCACGCAAGCCATCGGCCAGATCGCGAAGGGCGCTGACGACCAGGCCAGGTCCGTGGAGCAGACATCCAGCGTCGTCAATGAGATGTCCACCGCCATCACGCAGGTTGCCACTGCCGCTCAGAAGGTGGCTGAGTCCTCGCGGCAGGCAGCCGGGGTGGCTAAGAGCGGCGCTAGCACCGTGCAGGAGATGGTTAGTGGTATGACCAGCATCCGCAAGGTGGTCAACGAATCGGTGAACGCGATCAGCCAGCTAGGCGTTCAATCGGCCCAGATCGGCAACATCATCGGCGTCATCGACGACATCGCTGCCCAGACCAACCTCCTGGCCCTCAACGCCGCCATCGAAGCGGCGAGGGCCGGCGAGCAGGGAAGGGGCTTCGCGGTGGTGGCTGATGAGGTGCGCAAGCTGGCCGAACGCGTGGCAAACGCCACCAAGGAGATCGCGGAGCTGGTGGGCGCAGTCCAGCAGGGCGTCAGCGAGTCGGTGCGCTCGATGCAGAGCGGGGCGAAAGAGGTGGAAGAGGGCTCCAAGCTGGCCGCACAAGCTGGGGAGGCCCTTGCCAATATCCTGAAGGCGGTCGAGGAGACCGACGAGATGATGCAGCATATCTCTACAGCGACCGAGGCGATCATGGTGTCCAGCAGGGACGTCGTCTCCGCCATCGATAGCGTAAGCAGCGTCGTGGAAGAGAACAGCGCCGCCACCCAGGAGATGGCCGCCAGCTCGGCTGAGGTGGCCAAGTCTATCGAGAGCATGGCCGCTATATCCGAGGAGAACTCTGCCTCCGCAGAGGAAGTCTCCGCCTACACTCAGGATGTAAGCGCCCAGGCGGAGCACATGATGGAGGCGGTGCATTCGCTCTCTCGCATGTCGGAGGAGCTCCAGGCGACCGTCGCGCAGTTCAAGCTGACCGGCAACGGATCAAAGCCGGCCGGCGAAGAGAAGAAGGTCAGGGTATCCCATAATTAGCGTCCCAGGCACCCGGGAGGGCAGCTTCCCCCCAGGCGCTCCGCCGACGAGGCGGAGCGCCCCTTCATATGTGCCCTTTCTCCGACCACAAGCCCCGCTTCAAGGCGCACCCAGGTTATCGCCTGAGAAGAAAGGGCTGGGCTGCCCGCTTGGAGCCCTGCCTGCAGAGTGATATAATTCGGGCTGGTGCTGCCTAACGGCTTCGCCAGCCTAGTTTTGTGCCGTCGCCCCACGACCGAGGCAGGACGCAGGGCGCGGCGAAAGGATAGGATCGCGGGATGAAGCGTCTTGTAGTTGGTGTCCTAACTGTAATCGTGGCCCTGGCCGGCATGCTCTGGGCCGGCAACACGGTTGCAAGGGCCGAGGATCCTATTAAGGTGGAGCAGGGCCTTGTCCTCGTCTGGCCGGAGTACGATAGCCCCGATGTACTGGTCATTTACGAGGCACAGCTAGCCTCATCGGTGTCGCTGCCGGCAGATCTCGTCTTCAAGCTGCCTGAGGAGCCCTCCGTGGTCGCCTATGTCGACAAAGATGGCCAGCTAATTAGTCAGGATTTCAAGTCCGACAAAGTGGGTGACGGCTATGAGGTAAAATTCCAGGCGCCGACGGCCGGGTTCCAAATCGAGTATTACTATGATCCGATGACCAGGACCGATGTCCAGCGCCAGTTCAGCTACGTTTTCAAGGCCGACTACCCTACGGCGCAGCTTTACGTGAGCATCCAGGAGCCGGTGGGCTCCTCAGACTTCGCCGTCGATCCCAAGAGCGCATCCCCTGGCAAGGACAAGGACGGGTTCACCTACCACCGCTACAACCTGCCCAACGTGCAGCCTGGGCAGTCTTTCGTTTGGCGGGTCGGCTACACCAAAGAGGACCCCCATCCCTCGGTGCAGCTCATGCAGATAAAGGGCTCCAACTCCAAGTCGGATAAGCTTCCCCTGGGCTGGCCCTACATCATCACGGCCGCCGCGATCGCAGTCCTTGCCGTCGGGGCTGTTATCTATCGCGTAGGATGGGCCCGTTCGCCGGCCAGGGCCAGAGCACGCTCCACGGCGGCCCGGCGGGCTGCCGCAGGCGCCAAGTTCTGCACGGAATGCGGCGCAAACATAACGGCGGGAGCCAAGTTCTGCCATGAATGCGGGGCCCAGCAGCCGGCGAGGCCGAGCAAGGGCCCGGGCGGTTCTGAATGAAGATATGGGCATCCTTGCCGGAGGAAGGCTCGCTGCAAAACATGGCCTATCTGGCCCAGCGAGCGGAGGAACTGGGGTTCGACGGGGTGAGCACGCCGGAGAACCGCCATGACCCCTTCTTTCCGCTGCTCCTGGCGGCGGAGCATACCCAGAACCTGCTCATCGGCACGAGCGTCGCCATCGCCTTCCCGCGCAGCCCCATGATCACGGCCAACATCGCCTGGGACCTGCAGGCCTTCTCAAAGGGCCGCTTCGTCCTGGGCCTGGGGACGCAGGTTAAGGGACATAACATCCGCCGTTTCAGCGTGCCCTGGGTCGCGCCCGGCCCGCGCCTGCGGGAGTATGTCCAGTCGCTGCGCGCCATCTGGGACTGCTGGCAGAACGGCACTCCTCTAAGCTATGCCGGCCGGCACTACCACTTTACGCTGATGACGCCCATGTTCAACCCTGGTCCAATTCAACATCCGGTCATACCTGTCCAGATCGCTGCCGTTAATCCCTACATGTGTCGCCTCGCCGGCGAGATGTGCGACGGAATCCTCCTGCACAGCCTCTGCACGACCAGGTACATTCGAGAGATCGTGCAGCCCGCCCTGACGGAGGGCGCCCTGAGGGCCGGACGCTCGTTGGGAGAGGTCGAGGTGGACGGAGGAGGCTTCGTCATCAGCGGAGCGGACGCCGAGGAGGTAGCGCGGAACAGGGAGGTGGCCCGCAAGCGTATGGCCTTCTATGCCTCCACTCGCACCTATAAGCCCGCGATGGACTTGCATGGCTGGAGCGATACCGCCGTCAAGCTGCACGAGATGTCGCTGCGGGGCCTGTGGGACGATATGACGCACGAGATAACCGATGAGATGGTGGCGGAGTTCGCTGCCGTCGGGACCTACGAGGAGATACCGGAGAAGCTGGCTGCCAGGTACTCCGGCACGCCGGTCAGCCGCCTCCACATCGGCGTGCCGCTGGCCAGAACCGACCTGACCGAGCGGCTGCAGGCGATGGTGGCGGCTATAAAGTCGCTATAGGTACATTGAAATCATTTCGCGTCCGGGCGATCTGCCGGGATGTTGACGGACGTGTTACAGTGAATGTGGGGTGTGGAGGACGAGAGCTAGAGAGGAAGGCCCGCCGGGCGACCTAGGGTGAACGGGAAGGAGAAGAGGCGCGTTCCTATCGTGCCGTATCTGCGGCTGCCTGAAGCCCCAGACGAGAAGGCGTACCTAGTAGGCAGCCGTTGTCGCGTGTGCGGTGAGACCTACCTGGGCCAGCGCACGGCCTGCCTCAAGTGCCACTCCGTTGATAGCTTCGATGAGATCGCCCTCAGCACCCGTGGGCGACTGCTAGTGTACACTGTGGTCCACCAGTCAGCTCCGGGCGTGCCGGTGCCCCACATCGCCGGTATCGTCGTGCTGCCCGAGGGCGTGCACCTTCGGACGAACATTATCGGCGTGCCCGCCGAGCTGGGCATCCTCCAGGCCGGTAGCCAGGTGGAGATGGTGACCCAAGTCGTGAGAGAGGACAGCGAGGGCAACGAGATAGTGGCCTACGTGTTTAGGCCCGTCGAGGGAGGGTAGCCATTCGCAGGGTGGCGGTCATCGGCGTGGGGATGCACCCCTTCGGGCGCTTTCCTGAGAAGCGTCTGCCGATGCTGGGCGCTGAGGCCGTCCTTGCCGCCCTTGGCGATGCTGCCTTACGCCCCAGCGATATCCCCATTGCCTACAGCGCCACGACCCAGGCGGGCATGTTAGCCGGCCAGGGCATCCTGCGCGAGGCCGGCATCTCCGGCATCCCCGTAACCAACGTCGAGAATGGCTGCGCCTCCGGCTCCTCCGCCTTCCGCGAGGCCTACCTGGCTGTAGCCTCCGGGCGTTACGACATCGCCCTGGCCGTCGGCGCCGAGAAGCTGGAGCAGGTGGTCATCCCCGGCATGGGCAGGCCCGACGGCATCTCGCGCGAGCATCTGACGCAGCTCCTGGAGTTGGGCGAGGTGATGGGCTATGTGGAAACGGTCCCCGAGGGCCATGTGGGCACCGTCCTCATGCCAGGCGTCTTCGCCATGCTGGCGATGGAGCACATGCAGCGCTACGGCAGCACCGTTGAGCATTTTGCGCGGGTCTCGGTGAAAAACCATGAACACGCTCTCGCCAACCCCAACGCCCACCGGCGGCGCCGCATCACCGTCGAGGATGTTCTCGCATCGCGGCCCATCTCGGAGCCGCTGACGCTGTATATGTGCTGCCCTACGGGCGACGGCGCCGCCGCCGTGGTGCTGTCGAGCATGGAGGTTGCCCGGCGGCACTCCCGGCGCCCCATTCGCATAGCTGCTTCCGCATTGGCCTCCGCGCCCTATAGCAGCCGGGATCTCGCGCTCATGGATGTCAACAGTGTGAGCGCCAACTGCGCCCGCGAGGCCTACGCCGAGGCAGGCCTCGGGCCGGAGGACCTGGACATCGTTGAGCTGCACGATGCCTTCGCGCCGGCGGAGATGCTCCACTACGAGAGCCTCGGCCTCTGCGCTGAAGGTGAGAGCGGGCGGCTGCTCGATGAAGGCGTCACGCGGCTGGGAGGTAGGTTGCCGGTTAATACCAGCGGCGGGCTGCTGGCCCAGGGGCATCCCTTCGGTGCGACGGGCCTCGCCCAGGTCTGCGAGCTGGTCTGGCAGCTACGAGGCCGGGCCGGCGAGCGCCAGGTGCCCGGAGCGAAGGTAGGCCTCGCCCACTGCCTTGGCATGAGTGCCGCCTGCGCTGTGCATATACTGACAAGATAACGTGATTATTGCGGCCGCTGCTGTCGTCATTTTAAGCCCGCCTCTATTCCTGTCATTCTGAGCCTAAGGCGAAGAATCGTCCGTGTCCTCTGCAAGAGGACACCACGAATGATGAAAAAGGTGTCACCCTGAGCGAAGCGAAGGGTCTCTAGTCCCAAAGAGGCAGAAAGATGCTTCACTTCGTTCAGCATGACA
>JACQUE010000098.1 GCA_016210425.1 Chloroflexota bacterium
GCCGATATACAGCGTGAAAGGGAAGCTTTAGCCAAACGGCAGCATCGGCCATGGGCAGGATGTCCCCACGCACCATCGAGTAATTGCCGTCGCACACCCAGCCCGACAATCCGTGGAGGTGTGAGAGCACCCTCTCCCGAAACTCCTCGACCGGCGGCTCTTCCCAGTCGGATTGGCGCCAGAAGAGGTGGTCTAGCTCCACCACGGCCAGCCCCAGCCGCTCGCCGATGGCCCGCGAGACCGTGGTCTTCCCTGAGCCCGCCGGTCCATAGACGACGATGCGACGGCCGAGGTCCATCTGAAATCATCCTGGTCGTAGATGCGGCTTAGAACTTGCGGAAGCTCGTGTGCGGTTTGCCGCAGATGGGGCAGACATCGGGCGCAGAACCGATGACGGTGTGGCCGCAGGTCTCGCAGATGTAGACGGCGCCCATCTGGTAGTCACTACCCGCCGTCGCCGCTGCCTTGGCCTCGGCGTACAGCTTGGCGTGGATCTCCTCGGCGCGCAGGGCATAGGTGATGCTGCGCAGGGCGCCACGCTCCTTCTGCAGCTTCGCCACCTCGAAGTAGGCCGGGTACATCTCGTCCACCTCGAAGGTCTCGCCCTTGATGCCTTCCTCCAGGTTGGCCACCGTACCGCCCAGGCGCTGCAGCTCGACGAAGTGGTTCGTAGCGTGGACGCGCTCGGCGTGGGCGATGGCGCGGTATAGGCGGGCGATGTTCGACTTACCCTCGGCTTCCGCCTTGTCGGCAAAGATCAGGTAGCGCATATGGGCCTGGCTCTCACCCGCGAAAGCCGCGCTCAGGTTGCTCTCCGTCATTGGGCGCATTAGGAGTCCTCCTCTTCGATTTGGGGTCACGCATGGGGTGGAACGTAGCATCTATTGTAGGCCAAGCCTGCGCGGCTTGTCTATCGATGGTGCCCATGATGGGCCAGCCCAGTCAATTGACACCTCTCAGCCGCTCCGTTATGATTCGTCCATCGTAGCTCTCCTGGTTATCGCGGGGAAGGCTGGCCGCTACCGTCGTCGGGGCGGTTTCGTTTTGCGCAGAGGACAGGGCTGACCATGTCCATTATCGAGCGACTGACTCAACGCAGGGTAGCGCAGAGGACAAAGTCCTTCCCCGGCTGGCGCATCGCCGCCGTTTGCGCCGCCATCAACGGCATTGGGGCCGGAATCCAGTTCTACGGCTTCAGTGTCTTCTTCAAGCCCATGACCGAGGACTTTGGCTGGACGAGGACGCAGACATCGGGAGCCTTCTCCCTGTCACGCCTTGAAGGCGGCTTCGAGGGCCCCATCGCCGGCTGGCTAATAGACCGTATCGGCCCCAAGCGAATACTCCTCATCGGCATCACCATCATGGGTCTGGGCTACATCCTGCTCTATTTCGTCAACTCCTTGTTGATGTTCTATCTCGTTTATGCCGGCGTGCTCTCGCTCGGCTACAACATAGGCTTCGGGAACGCGGGCAACGCCGTAGTAGCCAAGTGGTTCGTGAAGAAGCGCGGACGTGCCTTCTCATACATGGCTCTGGGAGCAGGGATCGGCGGCTCCATCATCACCCCGGTCCTTGGCTTCGCCATCGGCAGCGCCGGCTGGCGTCTGACGGCCCTCTTTGCCGGGTTTGCCCTCTGGCTCATCTGTCTGCCCCTGGCCGCCAGCATTCGCAACGCCCCCGAGGAGATGGGGCTGCTGCCGGATGGTGAGGCGCCGCAGAAGGGGGCAGCTCCAGCCGCCGCAGCCGAATCCGTGGCCATCGCGGATGCCGATCCTGAGATCAGCTACACCGTGAAAGAGGCGCTGCGCACCTCTACTTTCTGGGTATTCGTGCTCGCCCTCAGCTTCCGGTCGTTCATTCTGAGCTCGCTGGTTGTCCACCAGATCCCCTATCTAACCGATATGGGCATATCCAAGGGCGTCGCTTCCGGGATACTGGGGCTGATGGTGCTCATCAGCATACCCGGGCGCCTGCTCTTCGGCTGGCTGGGGGACATCTTCTCCAAGCGGCACCTCATAGTCGTCTGCTCCCTGTTGCAAGCCATCGGCATCTTCATCTTCGCCAACGCCGCCGGCCTCGCTATGGTCTGGCCATTCCTAGTCATCTATGGCTTCGGCTATGGCGGTAGCATTTCCCTGACCCCGGCCTTCCGGGCCGACCTCTTCGGTCGCCAATATTTCGCCACCATCGGCGGCATCACGATGCCCCTGACGACGCTAGGCACTATCTCCGGCCCTGTGCTGGCCGGATACATCTACGACGTGAGCGGCAGCTACCGCCTCGCCTTCTACATCTTCGTCGCCCTGGTGCTGTGCTCAGCAATCACTTTCCTCTTCGTCCGGAAGCCCAAGCCGCCTGCGCGAGTAAGGGCAGCCGCCACAGCTTGAACCTTAGCTACTGCCCACAAACACCATCGGCAGCCCAAGTTGAGCGAACACGCCTCAATAACCTATAATTGCCACACTTGTGAGATGAGGAGCAGGCCATGTTGAAGAGCCACAGATGCGGAGAGCTAACGGCGAGGAACGCCGGTGAGGATGTGACGCTGGCGGGGTGGGTGCACCGCAGGCGTGACCACGGTGGCCTCGTTTTCATCGATTTGAGGGACCGATGGGGCATAGTGCAGGTGGTCTTCAACCCGGAGCTCGCGCCACAGACCCACGAGAAGGCGGGCGACCTGCGCAACGAGTTCGTCGTCCGCGTGAAAGGCATCGTGCGCCGTCGGCCGGCCGGCACGGAGAACGCGAACCTACCGACCGGCGAGGTGGAGGTTGTCGCCGAAGACCTGGACATCCTCAACCCCGCCAAGACGCCTCCCTTCTACATCAACGAGGAAGCGGAGATCGACGAGTCGCTGCGCCTGAAGTACCGCTACCTCGACCTGCGACGCCCGCGCATGCGCGACAACATCATCCTCCGCCATCGGGTCGTCAAGTTCATCCGCGACTTCATGGACGCCCGCGACTTCGTCGAGGTGGAGACGCCGATCCTGACCAAGAGCACGCCGGAGGGCGCCCGCGACTACCTGGTGCCCAGCCGCCTCTACCCAGGCCGCTTCTACGC
>JACQUE010000095.1 GCA_016210425.1 Chloroflexota bacterium
GGGCGCGAGAGCAAGGACATCGACATCGCCGTCTCCGGCGACGCCATGATCATCGGTGAGGCCCTCGCTGAGGCCCTGGGTGGCACCTTCATTACCATGGACGAGCAGAACGGCGTCGCCCGCGTCGCCCTGCCCCAGCGCGCTTGCAACCTCGATATCACCTCCCTCCAGGGCAGCATCGAAAAAGACCTCGCCCTGCGCGACTTCGCCATCGACGCCTTCGCCCTGCGCCTTCCTACCAATGATCGGGAATGGTCGGAGTTGCATATCATCGACCTCTTCGGCGGCAGGCAGGACTTGGAGAGCAAGCTCGTCCGCATGATCGACAGGGAGGCCTACCGCCGCGACCCGGTGCGCATGGTGCGCTGCGTGCGCCTCGGCGCCGAACTGGACTTCGACATCGACTGGGAGACATCCTCGACGATCCAGCACCACGCCCATCGCATCAAGGAGTCGGCGCCCGAACGCGTCACCGACGAGATGATGCGCATCTTCGCCGCTCCTCAGACGGCGACCTGGCTGCGCCGCATGAACAACTTTGGCCTCCTGGCCTACGTCCTGCCTGAGCTGATGGCGGAGAAGGGCGTCGAGCAGCCTACCCAGCACTACTGGGACGTCTTCGGCCACTCGGTCGAGGCAGTTTCCACCATGGAGCGCTTACTGGCCCGCCCGAAGCCCGGCGATGCCTCGGCCCACCGTTTCGTCGCCGACCTTTGGGAGGACTTCCCGCACGTCGAGCAGGTGGAGGCCCATTTCGCCGGCGAAGTGGCGTCGGGCCGGAGACGCGCCGCCATCGGCAAGTTTGCCGCGCTCCTGCATGACATAGGCAAACCGGCCACGAAAACAATAGATCCGGACGGACGCATCCGCTTCTTCGGCCACGCCCAGCTCGGAGCGAAGACGGTGCAGGATATCATGCGGCGTCTGCGCTTCAGCAATCGCGAGGTGGCGATGGTCTCGCGCATGGTGGAGCACCACTTGCGGCCGGGCTTCATGGCCGGCAAGGCTGTCGCCGACGGCGACCGGCTACCCAGCGACCGCGCCATCTACCGCTACTATCGTGATACCGGCGAGGAGGCTTTCGACATCCTCTTCCTTAACATGGCCGACCACTGGGCCACTCGCGGGCCGACGGTCGAGCGCAGGCTCTGGCGCTGGCACGCCGAGCTCACCCACTACGTTATCCAGGCCTACTACCAGCGGCAGGAGACCGTCCGTCCGCCCGGCCTCATCACGGGAGAAGATGTCATGGAGGCCTTCGGCCTGCCGCCGGGGCCGCGCGTCGGACAACTCCTGGAGGCCGCGCGGGAGGCCCAGGCCGGCGGCGCCCTCCGGACCCGAGAGGAGGCCCTCGGCTTCCTGCGGGAGCACTTCATCGGGCCGGGCGACGCCAGCAGCTAGGAAGCTCTCTGATGTACGTCGGACGTATTGTCGCCATAGGAAAAACCGCTGCTGGCTCCAACGCTCTCCTGTACCGAGTTTCCAGCCGTTCCTATCAGGACCGCAAAGCCCTCCTCATGCAAGACCTGGTGCGCATAGTTCCCAGAGAAGGATCTCTTTAGGACGGCACCCCTTACATTACTTACAACGCTATCCGCTCGGCTGCTGGTTGGGCTGTTGCTGGCAACGGCACTCATACCGATCCCATCATTGAAAAAATCGCGGATGGAATGCCTGTTCGCGATGCTATCGCCATGAGCTTGCTGGCTTTGGACTACGAAAGAGACCAGTATGATACGCCGCGAGTATGCGCCGCAGTGCCGGCGAAAGGAGACGCGGGCTGGCTGGCGATTATCCGGCGGGATTCGGTGGTCGTCAGGCAGATTCCTCTGAAACCTGGTGTAGCCCATTACACCGCTACCTACGAAGCCGACGACGTGCGCGATTCTCAGGTAAGCCATTTCGATGCCTCTAACACAGAGGATGCAGCCCGCTTCATAATCGATGGGGGCGTTTTCAAGACTTTCGAAAGGCCGGTAACCAGCGGAGCGGCGCTCGCGGCTAAGGGCGGGTTTAAACTTGCGGCGTACGTAGTCTAGCTAAAGCGGCGGTATTCTCACGCCTTTATTTTATGGTATAGTATGGTGTTGTTTCCGCGGCGGGAGGCGCCGCGGGGGAATCAGAGCGGAGCAGTAACGATAGTTGCGACGAGCCAATACTAGAATACTTCTCGCCATCCTGGTGCTGGCCATCCTCGGCATCGCGGTAATCTGGCCTAAGTATCCCTCCAGCTACCTCCCCGGGTTCATCCCCTGGCCCGAGTCGCCTGGAGTCAAGATCGGCTCCTTTGAGCGGCGGGACATGAAGCTCGGCCTAGACCTGCAGGGCGGCACCAACGTCGTCCTGGAGGCTGACCTGTCGGACGTCCCCAGCGACGAGCACAAGGCGGCTATGGACGGCGTCCGCGAGATCATCGAGCGCCGCATAAACGCCTTCGGAGTCGCTGAATCGGTCATCCAGCAACTGGGCGACAAGCGCCTGGCCGTCCAGCTCCCCGGCGTCAAAGACCCCGACGAGGCCGTCAAGCTCATCGGCCAGACCGCCCAGCTCGACTTCCGCGAGTGCATCCTCGACAAGAGCTGCCAGAAGGTTGGCGCCGGCGACGGCGCTCGCTGGGTCGTCATCAGCGATGACCCGGCCAATTGGCAGAAGGCCAAGGGCACCGCCAAGGACGGCACGGAGCAGGAGCTGACGGGCCGCTACCTGCGCCGCAGCAATCAGGTTGTCACCAACCAGACCACCGGCCAGCCCGAGGTCTCCTTCCAGTTCAACAACGAGGGGGCTCGCCTCTTCGAACAGATCACCGGGCGCCTGGCACCGAGGACCGGCGAGCCCGGCAAGCCTCTGGGTATATTCCTGGACGACCAGATGATCTCAGCTCCGATAGTCCAGGCCATCATCGGCAGCGAGGGAGTCATCAACAACATCGCCCTCAAGGACGCGCAGACGCTGGCCATCCAGCTTAACGCCGGTGCATTGCCCGTGCCCGTTAAGGTTATTCAGCAGCAGGACGTCGATGCTACTCTGGGCAAGGACTCCATCCACAAGAGCATCGTGGCAGGCGAGATAGGACTGCTGGTCATCATACTCTTCATGCTCCTCTACTACCGGCTGCCCGGCGTCCTGGCCAGCCTCGCTCTGATCCTCTACGCTATCGTGACGCTGGCCGTCTTCAAGCTGTTCCCCGTCACTCTGACACTGGCGGGCATCGCTGCCTTTATCCTGTCGTTGGGTATGGCCGTGGACGCCAACATCCTGACCTTCGAGCGCATGAAGGAGGAGCTGCGGGCTGGGCGCAGCCTGGCGATGGCCATGGAGGCCGGTTTCGCCAGAGCCTGGCCATCCATTCGGGACAGCAACGTCTCGACGATGATAACCTGCCTCATCCTCTACTGGTTCGGAGGCAGCTTCGGTGCGAGCTTCGTCCAGGGCTTCGCCCTGACGCTCTTCATCGGTGTGGCGATAAGCATGTTCAGCGCTCTGGTCGTGACCCGCGCCCTCCTGCGGGCGCTGCTCAGATTCCCTGTGGCCGCGCATGAGCGGCTCTATCGATGGTGAAAGGCGCTTAGCAAAGTGTTAGACCTTGTAGGCAAGCGATTCTGGTACTTCCTGATCTCGACGCTCATCATCCTGCCGGGCGTCATCTCGCTGCTCATACCGCCCGCCCTAAAGCCGGGCATCGAGTTCACCAGCGGCTCGCTAATGACGCTGCGCTTCGAGCAAAGCGTCGGCCAGGAGGAGTTGCGCTCCGAATACGCGACCCTCGGCCATGCCGACGCCGTAATCCAGCGCACCGGCCAGGGTGACTTCATCGTCCGCACTAAGACCCTGGCTCCGGAGACGAAGGATTCTGAAGGCAACGTCGTCGAACCGGCAGAGAAGGACCGGATCGAAGCGGCCCTACAGCAGAAGTTCGGGCCGTTGTCCACCGTCGATTTCTACTCGGTCTCCCCAACCGTGGCTGCTGAGTTGGTGAAGAAGGCCTTCTGGGCGATCCTAGCCGCCGTGGTGGCCATCCTCCTCTACATCGCGTGGGCATTCCGCAAGCTGCCCAACCCCTTCCGCTACGGCATCAGCGCCATTATCGCTGTGGTTCACGACGTCTTGGTAGTGCTGGGCATCTTCTCGATCCTGGGGAAGGTCTTCGGCACTGAGATCGACATGATGTTCATCACGGCGGTGCTCACCGTGATGGGCTACAGCGTCCACGATACCATCGTCATCTTCGACCGTATCCGCGAGAACGTCCTCAAGTACGGCCCCGAGGCCGACTTCGGCCAGACGGTGAACAGCAGCATCCTGGAGACGCTGAGCCGGTCGTTGAACACGGTGCTCACCGTGATCTTTGCCCTGGTCGCCCTCTACCTCTTCGGCGGAGTCACTATCCGCGAGTTCATCCTGGCGATGCTCATCGGCGTCATCAGCGGCACCTACAGCTCCATCTGCACCGCCGCCCAGATCGTGGTCTCCTGGGAGAAGGGCGACATCGTGCGCATCCTGCGCCACACGCCGCTGCGGGCCCTGGTCACCCGCTCCGCCGCGTAGCTCAACCGCAATCCGAGGACATAAATTAGGGGGGGCGGTTCGCGAACCGCCCCCCTACATATTCCTGAATTACAGCAGTTCTGGGCTCTGCTCTATAGCAGCTCCAACTCCGCGCCGTGGCGCAGGGTGCGGATGGCGACGGCCTTGGGCAGGGTGAAGAGGCGCAGGAAGCCCGGCTCGCCGGGGGCCGGCCCCTCGGCGGTGGCGATGAGCGCCTTCAGGCAGTTGAGGTGCTGCTCGACGGGTCCCAGCGCTCGGTAGATGGCCCGCGTGTCCCCTACTCCCAGGTCCGTTGCTGCGAACTCCAGGTGCCCCTCGGCCAGCCGCACGGCTATGCCGGGCCCACCTGCCGGCCCCAGCACCAGCACCGCCTTCGGCACGCCGGCGCCGTGCAGCGCCTCGATTATGATATCTGCCGTCCGCCGATGGGCGTCGGTGGGCGTCACGATGAGGCCGTTGCCCGCCAGCAGTGCGCCGAAGATGAGGGTGCAGAGGATGGCCGGGCTGGTTCCGTCACCCGTGGCGATGAGGCCCCTGCCCCTGGGAGTCGTCCAGATCATGAAGCTCCGCTGCCCCGGAACGTTCATCGTTGTCTCCGGCAGCGTCAGCTCCGGTGAGTGCGACAGGAGCCGTTCGCTCAAAGCCACCATCTCGGACACGGCAGCCAGCGCTTCCTCATACTCGATCCCGAACTCCTCCGCGACGGCCTCCGCCAGGCGCTCGCGGACGTTGCCCTTGAAGCGCGCCAGCGCCACGGTCAGCCGCCGTGCCCGCTCGTCGCCGTCCACTTCGTCCCATGTTCGGATCGGGGGTAGCAGGGGCGCCTTGCCATCCGGCACCGGGTGACCGGCCTCGGGCCGATATCCGGAGCGCCGTGTCATGAACGCGTAGAGGTACTCCTCCCCGCCGGCCTTGGGCCCCGTGCCCGACATCTGGAAGCCGCCGAAGGGCTCGATGCCGACGCGTGCGCCGGTGATGGGTCGGTTGACGTAGATATTTCCAGCGCGGATGCGCCGGATCATGCGCTCCACCGTCTCGGGACTGCGCGAGAAGATGCCGGCGGTCAGCGCGTATTCGGTGTTGTTAGCCATCTCCACCGCCTGGTCCTCGGTCTCGAAGGGGACCAGGGCCAGGATGGGGCCGAATATCTCCTCCTGGGTCGTCAGGGCACTAGCCGCGTTCTCCGCGGTCACCTCCACGATCAGCGGCCTCAGGAGCTGGCTTTGATCGCCTGCCTCGCCCATCAGGTCGATGAGCACCTCGCCTTCGGCGCGGGCCCGGACGGCGCAGCGCAGAATGCGCTCCTTCGCCTCGCCGGTGATGACGGGCGGGATGAAGGTAGACGGCTGATCGGCGGAGCCCGCCGGCAGGCTGCGCACCGCCTCGACCAGGCGCTGCTTCAGCCTGTCGAAGATGACACGGTGGGCGAAGACGCGCGAGCACGCCGAGCACTTCTGGTTGGCGTGCCCGAACGCTGACTGGAGTATGCCGGCCACGGCCTCGTCCATGTCGCCGTCGGGGAAGACGAGGATAGCGTTCTTGCCGCCCATCTCGGTTATGGCCCGCTTGATGACGGAACGCTGGGGCTCCACCTTTGAGGCGCCCTCGTATGTGCGCGTACCCACGTCCCTGGAGCCGGTGAACGCTACCATATCCACGTTTGGGCTATCCACCAGCATCTGCCCCACTGTGCCGCCGCGCCCCGGCAGGTGGATCAGGGCCTCGGGTGGCACTCCGGCACGGTGTAGGAGTTCCACCAGCTTATGGGTGATTATGGGCGTCGGGCCGGCCGGCTTTAGGATGGCCGTGTTGCCCGCAGCCAGGGCGGCGCTGGTCATGCCGCAGGGTATGGCGATGGGGAAGTTCCAGGGTGGTATGACGGCCACGACGCCGCGCGGCATGTACCGGCCCGGCGCCTCGCGGTCGATGCGCAGCGCCTGCTCGGCGTAGTAGACTAGGTAGTCGATGGCCTCGTCCACGTCGGCGAGGGCCTCCCCCCAGGTCTTCGCTGCCTCATGCACGATCCACGCCGCCAGCTCATCCCGCTCCGATTTCATCAGGAGCGCCGCGCGGCGCAACATAGCTGCCCGCTCCTCCACGCTGCGCCCCGACCAGCCAGGGAAGGCCTCGTTCGCCAACTGGATGGCGCGCCGGGCCTCTGCCAGGCCCGCCTGGTGTACCCAGCCCACGGGCCGGGCGGCATCGGGATGCGATGGGCTGATAGAGGGGACTATCTCTTTGGTGTAGACATCCTCATCGCCCAGCCGCAGCGGATAGGTCTCGCCGTAGCGAGCGGCCACCTCCCGGATAGCTCGCTGGAAGGGCTCCCGCTCGCCTTTGACGAATAGGCGCTTCGGCGGGTTGTTCCTGAAACCGCCGGCGCCCTTCGGAGGCTGAGCCTCCTGCACCTCGCCCCTGCGGGCCTCCGGCGGCAGCAGAAGCTGCTCCGGGTCCTCCCCGAGGCGGCTCTGCATCAGGAAGCCGGTGAGGGACGAGTTCTCCAGGACGCGCCGCACCAGGTACGCCATGCCGGGCAGCAGCTCGCCGCTGGGCACGAAGTCCCGCTCGACCCAGCCCATGCGAGCCAGGGCGCGGCTGATGCCTTCGGCAGTGCGGAAGAGCGTCTGGTGCTCGACGGCGTGCTCCGGCAGGCCGAGTTGCTCGCGGACGGCCTCGGCGTAGGCGTGGGAGCGTATGTTATGGCTGCCGACAGCCAGACGGATGCGGGGGTAGGCCCCCAGCAGGAGCCAGACCATACGCTCGAAGCATTCGTCTGTCCCTGCCTTGTCAAGGAACACCGGCGGCGGCCAGTTCATCTGCCGCGCCTGGGCCACCTCGTAGTCCCAGTAGGCCCCCTTCACGAGCCGCACCTGGAAGGGTGTCCCCCTCTCCCGCGCGAAGGCCAGAACCTCGTTAGCATGCACCTCTGCCTCCGCCAGGTATCCCTGCAGCGCGATGGCTGGCCCGTCCCAGTCGTTGAAGGGGCTGCCGGGGCCAAAGGCCCGCGTGAAGATGCTCCAGATGAGCTCCCGGTACTCGAAGTGCTCCATGTCCAGGTTGACGGATATGCCTGCAGCTCGTGCGGCCTCGAGGAGCGGCGCCAGGTTCGTGAACGCTCGCTGTGAGGTTCCCTCCGGATCGGCGGGGACGAAGGCGGCATCAGCCACCAGGGACGACGGCTTGATAGAGATCTGGACCGCTTGCATACCCCCAGGCGTCCTAACGTCGGCCCCGGCGCGCGGTCCAAGCTGGCGGATAAGATCGAGGTAGCGCCGCTGCACGCGCATTGCCTCCCTGTCGCTGAGCGTCCGCTCCCCCAGCAGGTTGAAGGTGCCGTAGCGGCCATAGCGCCCCAGGTAGTCGAGGGCGCGCCGGGCTTGCTCGGCGCCACCGTGGATGATGAAGCGGCCGGCGAACATGCGCGTCGCCCGGCGGGCGGAGAAGGCGGTGAGGAAGGCGGGGACGGCATCGGCGAGGGCTGTCCGCAGCGCCGACCGCATCCACGAGGGAAGGTGCGGGAAGGACTCGCCGAGGTACTCCCTGGCCAGTCGCTTAACGTAGTCCCCGTCCCTATCGAAGTCCAGCGCGGCCAGCACGTCAACGAAGCGCAGCAGCCGCGTCTTCAGCCGCTCATCCTCCATAAGGCGCACCATCAGGCCGTCCTGGAGCCGCTCCGTCAGCCCCGGCCTGTAGCGCACCGCCCTGCCGAATAGCGCCCGGCCTAACTCCTGGGTCCGGGCTTCAACCTGGCCTAGAGCCTGATCGCTTGTCGTCGTCACGGCCATATCAAATCATCTCCGCGAGAGGAAGAGCGTCAGGCATTTGGCGCTCCCGCCTGCCTTAATGAACTCCGAAAGGTCTACTTCATGGACCTCGTATCCCCAGTTGCGCAGCTTCCCCAGCAAACCTCGGCAGCCCGCGTTCAACACAACCTGGTTCCCCACGTTTACCGAGTTGCAGCCGAAGAGGAGGGCGTCGTGGCGGGAGACAGGCACGAGCTCAGGGACATGCTCCTGGAGCAGCCTGCGGCCACAGGCCTCGAAAGCCCCGGGGTAGTAGAAAGCAAGCTCGTCGGTGATGGGCCAGAAGCAGGTGTCCAGGTGGTAGAAGTAGGGGTCCGATAGCTCCAGCGATATCACCTTCGCCCCGGTTATCTCCGCGACCAGCCGGTGCGAGCGCAGGTCGGAGCGGAAGCGATAGCCGCCAACCAGGACCTCTCCCAGGGGGAGAATGTCTCCTTCCCCTTCGAAGGAGCAATCGGCCGGCAGCCGCACGACTTCATACCCCTTCTCGGCGAACCAGGCACTGAAGACCGGCGCCTCCCCGGCTCGCTCCTTGAAGCGGAAGTTGCTGAGGATGAGGGTGCGCCCCCAGACCAGCCCGGCGTTGGCGGTGAAGACCAGGTCGGGCAGGCCCTCGACGGGTGAGATAAGCTCGACCTCCACGCCGATGGTCGTCGTCAGCACCCGGTAGAGCTCCTGCCACTGGCGCACCGCGTTGGCTGCCACCACCGGCCTGGTCAGGCTCATCCAGGGGTTTATCTCGTAGCTCACGTTGTAATGATCGGGCGGGCACATGAGCAACCTGGCCGGCGCTGACTCCTTCATAGGGCCGCCTTCTCCTCAAGCTGCGCCACAAGCTCGTGCAGGAACGGCTCGGCATCCGAGACGAGGCCGATGGTCTGGAAGCTGCCCCTGTCCAGCAACTTGGTGACCACAGCCGGGTTTATGTCCACGCACACGACCTTAACCCTCGCCGGCAGCAGGTTCGCCGTCGCCACCGAGTGTAGCATCGTGCCGATCATGAGGGCGAGGCCAACGTCCCGCACCCGACGCGCCATTTCAAGCTGGGCCTCGACGACATCCGTAATCACATCTGGGATCGGCCCGTCATCGCGGACGGAGCCCGCCAGCAGGAAGTCAACGCCATGCTTGACGCAGGCGTGCATGATGCCGCCCGCCAGCAGCCCCGATTCCACGGCGGGCCTGATGCCGCCGACGCGCCGGACGGCATTCACGACGCGCATGTGGTTCTGATGCCCGCGCTCCGTCGGCAGCCCCTCCTCCAGGCTTATCCCCAGCGATGTGCCGAAGATAGCCTGCTCCATGTCATGAACGGCGAGGGCGTTACCCGAGAAGAGCTTGTCGACGTAGCCCAGCTCGATGAGGCGGACGATGTGGGGCGCTGCGCCCGTGTGCACGACGACCGGCCCCAGGACTAGCAGGATCTCCTCGTCCCTGGCCTTGGTCTTGACCATCTCCTCGGCGATGTCGGCGATGATCGCCGATTTGGGCTTCTCAGAGGAGACGGAGGAGCCCATGAACTCGAAGATGTTGCGGGAGAGGGAGCGCTCCGCCGCCGCTACCCGCACTCCTGTGTGCCCTGTCACGAACAGGTCTCCCCGGCGGGACTCCGGGAAGCGGACGGTGCGGACCTGGCCGCCGGCGGGGTCGACGCGGATGGCGCAGTCCATGCGGGGGTTCTCGACCTGGAGCCACTTGCCTTCGACGCGGACGCGCGTGGGAAGGTTGGTAGTGACGTAGAAGCCCTCGGGGAAGACGCCGTCGGCGGGTGCGGGCGCCAGTTCGACGTCACCCTCGTCGGTGATCTCGGCGCCCTGCTGCTTGATGCCGGTCTGGATGGCGTCCAGCGCCGCCTGGTCCTCGCCCTCCACCTCCAGCCTGGCGTAGCTCAGGTCCTCCCGCTGCCGGCCGATGTCGATCTGTAAGATGCGGAAGCGCCCGCCCAGGTCGATGATCTGGTCGATCACCCGTGGCAGGATCAGCGAATCGATCAGGTGCCCCCTGATCTCCACAATCTCGGTGGGCATCCCGCACCCCCACTCGCTACCTCGCATTCCTATATCTAATTTTAGCACCTATGAGCCTGGCGTGGCTTCCGGCAGCGGCCCCCTTTCCTTGACAGCTTCGGCTTGCCTCGGCTAGAATTGCCCTTGTGCCGAGGTAGCTCAGGTGGTAGAGCAGCGGACTGAAAATCCGCGTGTCAGCAGTTCGACTCTGCTCCTCGGCACCATTGCTAGATACAAAAACGGCTCTGATCTGGCCGAAGAAGGCCAGCAGAGCCGTTTTTGACAGCAACGCGCTGCGCTCATCCACTCTGAACGCACCGGCGCCGGCTCCCGAAGCTACTCGTGGCCTGCATGCCCCATGCCTTGATCATCGGCAGCGATGCTGCCCGCCCGCCAACACCGGAAACTACGTTGATAGCCGGAAAAACATGATGCAGATAAGGGAAAACCCTATTGACGGCATGTTATTAATTACTTATAAACTATCCTGATCATCATAAACTACTCCCGATCAAGTATAACCTGAGCGAGGAGGCATTGTGGCGAGAAGAAGTTGGTTTCTGGTTGCCTTGGCTATTGTGACACTGCTAGTCATAGCACTAGTCGGTGGTCTGCGGCTTGCCGGTCCTGCCGGCGCGCAGGTATCACCGGCGTCCCTGGCCGCAATCAAAACAGGATTGGGCGTGACCGTTGCCGTGTCAACGCCGGCCAACGGGTCCTTCTTCGTGGCTGGCGAGAGGGCAGTGGTCACAGTGACGCTCAAAGATGACTCTGGCGCTGCCCTTATCAGAGATGATTTCGCAACCCTTGGCCTCTATGCGTATGGGCCGCAGGAGACGACCAAGACGGTCACCGCTTCTAAGCTGCTCAACGCAACCACCGACCGTTCCAAGACCCCGCACCACTACATCGACCTTCTGAAAGATACCAACGTTCAGGTTGCAGGCAA
>JACQUE010000015.1 GCA_016210425.1 Chloroflexota bacterium
GCGTGGATACCATCGAGCAGGCTCTGAGGCTGGGGGCGCAGCGAGCGATCGTGGGCACGGCGGCCATCGAGGAGCCGGAAGTGGTGCGGGAGGCCTGTCGTCGCTACCCGAACAGGATCATCGTGAGCGTGGACGCCCGCGAGGGCATGGTCGCGACGCGCGGCTGGCGCGAGGGGACGCAGGTCAGCGTCGAGGATCTCATCGAGCGGATGAAGGCCCTGGGCGCGCGCCGCTTCCTCTGCACCGATATCGCCAAGGACGGCACTCTCACCGAGCCCAGCTTCGGGTTATATGAGAGACTTGTCAGGCTGGGCGTGGCCGTCATCGCCAGCGGCGGTGTCGCCAAGATAGAGCACCTCGTGCGGCTGTCGCGCATCGGTGTCGAGGGGGCCATCGTCGGCAAAGCCCTCTACACGGGGGACTTAGACCTGCGGCAGGCGCTGGCAAGAGTTGAAGAGGAGGGGCGGGTTTCGGCATGAACTGGAGTCATGTTCTTCTCCTGGTTGCTTTCGCCTTCGCCATAAACATGCCGTTGGGGCAGTGGCGCTCGCGGCAGCGCAAGTTCTCGCCCAAGTGGCTGGTGGGTGTCCACCTGAGCATCCCCTTCATCTTCCTGCTGCGCGTGGCCTGGCACCTCCCGCTGGCCGTCATACCGGCCCAGATCGCATGCGTCGCAGCAGGCCAATACCTGGGGGCGCGATTGCCTGTTTTCCGGCGAGAGGTGCGGTAGACGGCAAGCGAGAGCACGGGGCCGAAAGCAAAAACCCAAGCATGTCATGCTGAACGAAGTGAAGCATCTTGCACCTCTAGAGGCAGGACCCTTCGCATTCGCTCAGTCATCTACGAGATAAAGTCGGGAAGGCGAGCATCTTAATCAGCCTATGAGCTGGACGCATCTCATCCTCCTGCTGGTCGTCGCCTTCGCGGTCAACGTGCCGCTGGGGCAGTGGCGCTCGCGGCAGCGCAAGCTCTCGCCGCGCTGGCTGCTAGGCATCCACGCCGGCATACCACTCATCGTCCTCATGCGCCTAATATGGGATCTGTCGCCCTACGTCATACCGGCGGAAGTGGCGGCGATCGTGGGCGGCCAGATATTGGGTGCCCGCTGGCGACAGCTGCGACGAACGACAGGCGTGAGCGCCGTCTCCCGGGAGCCGATCGCGGAGTAGGAGAGGCATTTGCCAGAGTCGCAGCAGGCCGCTTTTGGAGACCCCGTCCCCGTCCTGGACAAAGGCGCCATCCAGCTCCTGAACATGATGGGCTCCGACCAGGAGATCATCGCGGCGGCCCGCGTCTCTACCGGCACCCGCGCCGGCGCCGACCTCCAGCGCGACCGCGACCTGATCTTCTTCCTGGCCGAGCACCGCCACGGCACCCCCTTCGAGCATGTGGTCTTCCAGTTCTACGTGCGCTGCCCCATCTTCGTCGCCCGCCAGTGGATGCGCCACCGCATCGCCAGCTACAACGAGGCCTCGGCCCGCTACCGCGTCCTCAAGGACGAGTTCTACGTGCCGGACCGCTCGGCGCTCCCCGATTTCATCACAGATGAAGACATCGCCGAGTATCAGCGGGTGCTGGAGCACGCCCACCAGTTCTACCTACGCATGATCGAGAAGGCGAAGCCCCACCCGCAGCAGCGCTCCCGCGTGCGCGAGGTCTTTCGCGGCGTCATCGGCACCGCCATCTATACCGAGTTCTACTGGTCGGTGAACCTGCGCTCGCTCTGGAACTTCCTGGAGCTGCGCACGGCGCCGGGGGCCCAGTACGAGATCCGGCAGTACGCCCAGGCCCTCGACAACATGGTCCAGCAGGTCGTCCCCATCGCCTACGAAGCCTTGAAGAGGTTCGGGCGCGCGTAGGCTCGAATCGTCGGATCACGCGAAACCCTCGCCAGCCAAAAGCCGGGACCTCCCAGGCAAACGTATTGACTTTTGCAGTTTCCCGTGTAGAATGGCAACACCAACCTGGCACCGCTTGGAGTGGCAATCCGCAAACTTGCGGTGGCGCAGACCTTCGAAGGAAGAAAGGAGCCTAGAGCAATAATGAAGAAGCTCGCAATTCTGTTCTTGTCAGTAATGGCATTGCTGGGTGCGGTCAGTCCGGCGTTAGCCGGCAAACCGGGTGGTGAGCAAGAAGCTCTTCAGAGCGCTCTTGTTCGCGGCGCGGACTTGCACCTTAGCAGGCAAGGAACCTACGATGGGATTGCCAACACCTGGGAGTGGGAGATCGGCAGTGGAAAGACCGGCCCCAATGTCCAGGGCATGTCGGCCACGGGACTGCTGTCCGCTTTCGAAAGGACGCATGATGCGAAGTACCTGAATGGTGCCCTCGCCGCTGGCAACACGCTCGTAGCGCGCTACGATGCCACCACGAGTAGGCCTTACTCTCAGGATGTTGAGTTCTTAGTGCGCCTGGCGACGGACAGCGGCGATGCATCATATGCGACCAAGGCGGCCGCTTACTACGCCAGGGTGAAAGTCGCCTTCACAGCAGTCCAGAACGCCGACCGCTACATCAACATCCGGAAATCGCTGGCGGGATGGGACCTCGCCTCTCATATCAGGGCTGCCGTGGCTGTCGGAGAGATCGACTACGCCAAAGGCATGGCCGCCCGCCTTATTGAGCGCAGGGCCGACTGGGAGGGGGTGCTTTACGGCGGCTGGGATTACACCGCTGTGTCCCGCGCTTCTCTTCTGTGGGCATTCCGCGCTCTGGCCGACAGCGCTTTTGACGCCTATGTAGCCCAGATCAGACAGGCCGTCTTGGGAGCACAAGGACTTGACGGTTCCTGGGATATGGGAGATTACCAGACTACAGCATATGCTGTTCTGGGGCTGGTCTTGCCGCGGACTCCTGTCCTGGCCGATGCCGTCGCCAGAGCTTGGGCCTTCCTTAGGGATAGCCAGACCTTAGCAGGTGGGTGGAGCTATCCTCCAGAATACGGTGAGGTAAACTCGGAAGTGCTCATGGCTCTTGGAGCACTTCGGCTGGACGAGGGCAAGAAGATCGGGCACACGGACCCGCAGCCGGGCCACGGCAACGACACCGGCAAGCACCCACTGGATCCAACGCCTTAGTCCAGTAGAGACGAAGCACGGTGGGAAAGGCAGGGCGCTCGCCCTGCCTTTCCCTTCGGGGTGCCCCGATGTCTGTGCACCGTTGACTTGCGCCCGTGCCGGCGCTATCTTGAGGCTATGCTGACGAAGCGCATTATCCCCTGCCTCGACGTCAAGGCCGGACGCGTCGTCAAAGGCGTCAAGTTCCGCGACCACCGCGACGCCGGCGATCCGGTGGAGTTGGCCGCGTTTTACGACCGCGAGGGCGCCGACGAGCTCGTCTTTTACGACATCACCGCCTCCAGCGACCAACGCTCCATAATGATCGACGTCGTCGAGCGCACGGCGGAGCAGGTCTTCATCCCGCTGACCGTCGGCGGTGGCCTGCGCAGCGTCGAGGACATGAACCGCATGCTCAAGGCGGGCGCCGACAAGGTCTCGATAAACACCGCCGCCGTCCTGAACCCGCAGCTCATCCGCCAGGGCGCCGAGCAGTTCGGCAGCCAGTGCATCGTCCTCGGCATGGACGCCAAGCGGGTGCCCGGCAGCGAGCCGCAGCGCTGGGTCGTGCACACGCACACCGGCGACGCCGGCGGGCGCTCGGCGGGGCTCGATGCCATCGAGTGGGCAGCCAGGGCGGTGGAGCTTGGTGTCGGCGAGATCGTCGTCAACAGCATCGACGCCGACGGCACGCTGGCCGGCTACGACCTGGAGCTGCTGTGCGCGATATCGACGGCCGTCTCGGTGCCGGTCGTGGCCTCGGGCGGCGCCGGCACGCTGGAGCACCTCTACGAGGCCGTAGCCACCGGCAAGGCCGACGCAGTCCTGGCAGCCAGCATCTTCCACTACGGCACATACACTATCCGCCAGGCCAAGGAGCACATGGCCGCCCGCGGCCTGCCTATGCGGCTGTAAGCCCCACGGTGTCAGTGCTAACCGTTCAAACAGCACTTCGTTGTAGCAAAGTAAAAAGGGGGGGGGACGCTTTCGCGTCCCCCCCCTTTTTTGTTGCCGATCGTTGGGGTTTAACGGCCGTCCGGCCTCTGCCAGAGGGTCTCGTAGCGGTCGCTGCCACGGATGGCCTCGATAGTCTCTTTGCGCTCAAGCCTGGCCAGCTCGTTGTAGGCCTTGTCGCATGGCGCCACGATGCTGGCCTGGCTGGCCTGCTGCAGCCGCTCCTGGATCATCTGCCACACGCCCAGGCGCTTCAGGCTCTCGACATAGCGGGTCCACGGGATGACCGTGATGGTCTCCGGTGAGCCGAAGCGCGGGCGCAGCTTGCGCAGGCTACGGAAGCGGTCGTGCGGAGACTTGGCCATAGCCACGACCTTGATCATGGGCCCGTCCACGGCATTGTGCCTGGGGTCAACGATGAGCGTCTTCCGCAGGAGGGGAAAGTAGAGGGCCACCACCTCCGCCACGTCGATGCTCTTCTTGATCTCCCCAATGTCGATCCCAAAATCGCCGTCCATCTTATCTCCTTTCGCTACGCTTCCCTGTCGGCGTTGACCAGTTTCACGAAGCGGCTTTTGCCAACCTTTACGACGCTTCCATCGCGCACCGTTGCAATAATATTATCGATCTTTCGGCCGTCGATCTCTACAGCGCCCTGGCGGACCAGCCGTCGGGCTTCGCTCCGGCTGGCGACGGACCCCGTCCTGGGCAGCAGTTCCGTGACGTCGACAGTCATCTCGCCCGGCGGCCCCTCAAAAGAAATAGGGAAGGTGCTGACCTCGTGCGGCATCGCCCGCTCTAGGAAGACGCGCCGGAAGAGGGACTGCGCGGCATCGGCGGCCTGCGGCCCGTGGAACTCGGCCACGATCTCTCGTGCCAGGCGCTGCTTGAGATCCATCGGGTTCACGGCCCGCCCCGCGAGCTTGCGCCGAAACTCCTCCAGCTCCTCGTCATCCACGTCCGTCAGCAGCTCGAAATAGGGGATGATAAGAGTGTCTGGAATGGACATCACCTTGCCGTACATATCGTTGGGCAGCTCCGCCACGCCGATATAGTTGCCCAGGCTCTTGCTCATCTTCTGAGCGCCGTCGGTGCCGACCAGGAGCGGGACGAAGATGGCCTGCTGCGATGTCTGGCCC
>JACQUE010000097.1 GCA_016210425.1 Chloroflexota bacterium
CTCCATCTCCACACCCGTCTGCGCCACCGTCTTCACCGTCGCCGTGATGTCGACACGCGCCGGCTCGTCGCCGAACTGGAACTCCACCTTCACCTGGGAGATAGGCAGCGGGTGGCACATCGGAATGAGGCGGTGCGTCTCCTTGGCGGCCATGATGCCCGCCACCTGGGCCACAGCCAGGACGTCGCCCTTGGCGACGTTGCCCTCGCGGATAAGCTGGAGCGTCTCCGGCTGCATGGTGACGGTACCTTTTGCGACGGCCTCGCGCTCCGTGGCTGCCTTGCCCGATACGTCCACCATGCGCGCTTTTCCGGCGGCGTCGACGTGGGTCAACTTCCTAGGCATAGCTCATACGCCTTATCATCGTATGTCAACCAGTTTCTTTACCTCGCTAACAAACCCCTCCGCGTCTATGATGCCCGCCGTCACCCTACCGCTCCGGCTGACAGCGCCCGCAGCATCTCGCGGGCGGCGGCGGCACGGTGGCTCACCCGGTTCTTCTCCTCCATACTTAGCTCCGCCATCGTCCTGCAGAAGACGGGCAGGTAGAAGACCGGGTCGTAGCCGAAGCCACCCCTGCCATGCGGCTCAAGGCTGATATAGCCCTCGCATTCGCCCCGGAAAAGGCATGGCCGCTCGCCAGGAGCGGCCAGAGCGATAACACACACAAACCTGGCTGTCCTCTTCTCCCAGGGCACGCCCTCCACCTTCGAGAGGAGCAGCGCCACCCGCTGGCGGTCGTCGGCGCCTTCACCGGCGAAGCGGGCCGCCCGAGGGCCGGGCGCGCCGCCCAGGGCATCAACCTCAAGGCCTGAGTCGTCGGCCAGGGCGAGCATCCCGCCGGCCTCGGCGAAGGCCACGGCCTTTAGCGAGGCATTCTGCTCATAGGTGTCGGCGGTCTCGTCCACTTCCAACGCCAGGCCCTGCTCGGCGGGTGTCACAATCTCGAAGGGCGACCCCTTCAGGAGCAAGCGGTACTCGCGCACCTTGCCGGCGTTGTTGGTAGCAAGGAGGAGCTTGCGCACCTGCGCCTACAGGTCCTCCCAGCGGTTCGCCAGCTTCTTGGACAGCCGGGGCATCGTCGTGTACTCCATCTCCTCGAGCGGCAGGCGGTGCGGCTCGAAGGGGCCATGACGGCGCATGAGGTCCGCAAGCTGGTTGGCCTCCTGGCGGGCTACGTCGAAGCTGGGATCGTCGAACATATCGACGGGCCCAATGAGCTTGCCGTTGGCGAGCTGGAAGCCGGCGGCCGTCACGCGCGGCGGCCCATCGAAGCGGGTCGGGCGGGCGTCCTTGAGCGACACCGGCATCAGCGGCCCGCGATGGGAGCCGCGCATCCAGCCCTCGACTAGCTGAGGAAACGTGAACGCCTCGAGGACCTCGCCGACGGCGGGAAACTGGTTCTGCGCTCGCACGACGCAGACCGGGTCGTCCTTGCCGACGTACTTGCCGGCAACGAGGCTCAGCCGCTCCGTAGAGGAGACGGCAGCGATCTCGTTGTGCGAGCGCGAGAAGACGTGCTTGGTGGTGTAGCGAGACGGCGTGCCCATGAAGATGAGCATGTCGTAGATGTCTTCGGGCGCGTCGAAGAAGATCTTCTTGTGAGAGACGATGTCCTGGACCTCGAAGCGGAAACCGTCGTGCACCTGCTCGGCGAAGACGAGGCCGCTGGTGTTGAAGGGGTCGGCGAACATCTTGTAAAGGGGCAGATTCCAGGAGCCGGCAGAGGTCTTATCGGCCATAAAGACGATGACGGGCTCCGAAGGCCTCTCCTCGAAGGCCATCTCAGCGACGCCGGGCCCCATGCCCTTGACGTTGCCTGTGAATCCCTCCGCCAGGAGGTCCTGTCCAGCGCCGTATAGCTTCAAGCCTCGGGCGACCTGGGTGCC
The DNA here is from genome assembly GCA_016210425.1 of Chloroflexota bacterium. Classification (GTDB taxonomy): domain Bacteria; phylum Chloroflexota; class Dehalococcoidia; order JACQUE01; family JACQUE01; genus JACQUE01. Next base: position 1,890 of record JACQUE010000097.1, read on the forward strand.
GCATTCAAAAGTGTCCCAGGCCAGCTTGTGGATGCGCGAGTTATCAACGCCCTGCTCATGGGTCATGATGAGCTCGAGGTCATCGCCACAATATGTAACGTGAAAATCGACCAGCAAGCCTTCCTTGCGCGCCTTGTCCAGGCAGTCCTGAGCACAGCTAACCAGGTCCGGGTGCATGGCGGAATGACCAACAAACCCCCCAATATCCGCCTTTATGACGCTAAACGTAATCACGTCTCCTCCTCTGCTTCTGTTGGTGCCGGGCCGATCGATCCAAAGTTTCAGCGGGCAGCGCCCGCTTTCATATTATCAGCCTACCCCTGCAACACAGGGGCCGTGGAACAAGCTCCTCTAGCCAGTCACCTGCCCCACCCCGAGATGCTACCTGTGTGTGGGGGCGCCGTTTTAGTTACCTGTCGCCTTACCAGCCGAAGTCCTTGTACTCTCCGAAGACCTCCCGGAAGACGCCACAGACCTCGCCCAGGGTGGCGTACTCGCGGACGGCGTCGAGTATATACGGCATTGTGTTCTCGCTACCCTCGGCCGCCTTGCGCAGGTCGTTGAGCGCGCGCGTAACGGCTCTGTTATCCCGCTCGCGGCGCACCTGCTCGAGCCGCCGCAGGTGGCGCTGCTCGCCTTCTTCGTCCATGCGAAGGAGCGGGATTGTAATCGGCTCCTCCATCTGGTACTCGTTCTGGCCGACGATGATGCGCTGCCGCTCTTCGATCTCGCGCTGATAGCGGTAGGCGGCGTCGGCGATCTCGCGGTGGAAGAAGCCCTTCTCGTAGGCAGGGATGACGCCGCCCAGGGCGTTGATGCGGTCGAAGTAGTCGCGGGCCGCCTTCTCCGACTCGTTGGTGAGATTCTCGACAAAGAAGCTGCCGCCCAGGGGGTCCACCGTGTTGGCGACGCCACTCTCGTGGGCGATGATCTGCTGGGTACGCAGTGCGACGCGCACAGCCTCCTCTGAAGGCAGGGCCAGCGCCTCGTCCAACGAGTTGGTGTGCAGCGATTGCGTGCCGCCCAGGACGGCGGCGAGGGCCTGGATGGCAACGCGCGCGACGTTCATGAGGGGCTGTTGCGCCGTCAGAGAGCAGCCGGCAGTCTGCGTGTGGAAGCGCATCCACCAGGAGCGCTCGCTCTTGGCGCCGTTGCGCTCGCGCATGTCGCGGGCCCAGATGCGCCGCGCCGCCCGGAACTTGGCGATCTCCTCGAAGAAGTCGTTGTGGCAGTTGAAGAAGAAGCTCAAACGTGGCGCGAACGAGTCGATATCCAGCCCGCGCTCCAGCGTGGCATCGACATAGGCGAAGCCATCGGCCAGGGTGAAGGCCAGCTCCTGCACGGCCGTGGCACCCGCCTCGCGGATGTGGTAGCCGCTGATGCTGACGGTGTTCCATTTGGGTAGATGCTGCGTGCCGAATTCGATGGTATCCACCACCAGGCGCATCGACGGCTCGGGCGGGAAGAGGAACTCGTTCTGGGCGATGAACTCCTTGAGGATGTCGTTCTGGATCGTACCGCCAAGTTTGGCCATCGGGATGCCGCGCCTC
>JACQUE010000010.1 GCA_016210425.1 Chloroflexota bacterium
CAGCCACGGTGCGCTTCATCCCCAGGATCGCACCTTCGATGGGCTCACGGCGCACGCCGGCCTTAGTTATCGGCAAGGCCAGGTCGTCGCCATAGAAGAGGGTCGGCTCGCTGGTGAGCTCGGCGGAGGCGTCCTGGCCGTATCGGAACGAGGCGGCGCCTATGTTGAGCAGAAAGCAGTTGGCCGGATGGTGGCGCTCCGGCTCAATGTGGGAACCATCGCTGGCGACAACGGTGAAATTCGGGGGTGGGTCGGAAGGGGCGTAGGACCCCTTGATGTCTCCCACCAGGCCTGCGATCCCTTGCCACGCGAAGCCGACGCCGGCGGACTCAATGCGCCTTGCCAGAGTGGACGGGTCGGCGGCGGTGAGGGCCGCTTCGGCCTTCTCCAGGCTCTCTCCCCAGGCCGGCGCATCCGTGCGTGCCTGGCTGGCGCGAGCCCCGATCTGGCCGATTATCTTCGAAAGGTCCAGCGTCACGGTCTACCTGGGGCCTGCTGGGGCCGGCTGTTGCAGGGTGCCTATCGTGCCTCGCCCTTCGTCGCCGAGTCTCTCCAGCGAAACGATCTCCGCCAGCAGCCCGAGGAAGGTCTCCACAATCTCCGGGTCCCACTGCGTCCCTGCGCCGTTCTGTAGCATGTCGACCGCCTCGTCGTGGCTGAAGGCGCGGCGGTAGGGCCTGGTGGTGGTGAGGGCATCATAGGCGTCGGCGACGGCCAGGATGCGGGCTCCCAGCGGTATCGTCTCGCCGGCCAGGTTATCCGGGTAGCCCTCCCCGTCGAAGCGCTCGTGATGTCCCCGAACTATCGGCAGCGCCCCCTCCAGGAAGCCCAGCAGCCGGATCAGTTCCTCGCCTTTTTCGCTATGTCTCGTAACCTCCGTCCACTCGGGCGGGGTCAAACGGGCCTGCTTCAGCAGTATCGTATCGGATATGGCGATCTTGCCCAAGTCGTGCAGTTGGGCGGCGCTACTTATTATCTCCACCTCTGGCTCGTCGAGCCCGAGACGCCGGGCCAGGCTTCGGGCATACTCGCGCACCCTGTCGCTGTGCCCGCGGGTATAGGGGTCCCTGGCCTCGACCGCCGCCAGCAGCGACTGCATTATACCCTGGCGGGCGTCCAGGAGGCGCGCCGTCTCCTGAGTCAGGGCCGCCGCCAGTATCTGGGCCTCGGCCCTCTGTTGCTGCTCCCGCTGATAGAGGGTGATGTTGTCCACGACTATGCCGACGTGGCCGGCCACAGCTTCCAGCAGCCTGATTTCATCAGGTGTGATTGAACGATGCAGGTGGCTGGCAACGCCGAGAATGCCGATCACTCCCTCCGTGCCCCGTATGGGAGTGATGACAGCGGTATGAAGATCATCTTCACGCGCCGCCGCAAGCGCCAGCCGCGGATCTGTAGATACGTCGTCCGTCACCATCGTTTGGGCGCTGCGAAGAGCATATCCGGCCAGGCTCTCGTCTACTGGCAGTCTCCGCAAGCCTTCCGCCAGCTTCTTGGAGAAGCCTCGATGGGCGACCAGCTTCATGCTCTCGCTCTCAGCGTCAACAAGTAGGATAGCCGCGCCGTCCATGCTCATCACTTGGAGCAGGGTGTCTATGGTCTCTTCCAGCGCCTGGCGCAGGTCCAGGGACTCACTGGCGGCGGTGAGAACCGCGTTCAGAGCGGATAGTTCCTTGGTCCTGAGGGCCACCTTCTCCTCCAGATCCAAGTTCCACTGTGCCAGTTGAAGCGTCTGGTCATAGACGCGCTGGGCCATCTCATTGAAGGCTCGCACTACTACGCCAACCTCGTCATCCTGCTCATTAGCCTCAGCTCGGGCGGTATAGTCTCCCCCGGAGATCTTTTGGGCCGCTTTCCCCAGGCCGGCAAGTGGATTCAGGATTATCCTCTGGAAGCCCAGGATGGTCATTCCGCCTACAAGTATGATGCCAATCCCTCCCAATAGCACCATTATCAGTGTCTGCTGGGCCTGTTCCTTGCTCCAGGACACGGTGCTTAGACCAACCTCAATCGCCCCTAACGCTTCATTATCCGAGCTGTGGCAGCCGTAGCACTCCGGGCGGTTGAAGACCGGGAACACAACATCGAAATGGGGTGGGCTGCCGAAAGTGCTCTCCGTTTTTGCAGAGGCCTTGCCCGAACGTAGTGTTTCCTGGATCCGGGGGTCATCCCTCTTAAGGCCGATCTCAGACGCGTCGCCAGAGGCGAAAACGGTCCCGTCTTTGGTGTAGATTAATACCTCACTTACCAATGGTTGATGGGCCAAACTTGTGACGGTATCCTGAATCTCTTTTGGCTCGCCCGTCAGCATAAAGTGATCCAGGGTCTGCACTATCGACGTGGCCATAGCTGTTGCCGTGTCTTCGAACTGCTTGGCATCGCTCTTTCGCTGAAAGTAGAGTACAGAGCCTCCTATCAGGAGACCAATGACGAGCATGATGCCCAGTGTCAGCAGCGGCACCCTGTATTTCAGTTTCATCTCAGTACCCGCTCGTCTCCCACGCGCCGAGTGACCCTCTTCTCATCCAGGTGTTCCATCAGGGCCAGGGCGTACTTGCGGCTCGTGCCGAGGAGGTCTCGTACTTCCGCTATCGTTATCTTGCCGTGTTCCCGCATATACTCTCGCACCCGGCTTACCATTTCTTCGTATGCCTGGGCGCTGAAGACCACGCCCTCGTCCACTTTGACGACCCGTCCCTGCTCCAGCAGGAGGCCTAGAACGGCTGGCTCCGGCAGAGCATCGCTGGGTGGTGCAAAGGGGGATGCTTCCAGTGCCCGGATGAAGCGTTCCACCGACTCTTGCTGTGCCGCCGTCATCTCCACACTATGCGATGGCAGCCGCACCGATGTCCCGTCCTGCACAAGCGCGCCATCGGCGGCCATTCCCGTGATTATCATGTTTAACGCTCTCGCAGGCAAGCGCAGGCGGCTCCTGAACTCTTCCCTGTCCATACCTGAGCGAAGGGGGAACTGGCGGTGAAACCCGGCAAGAGCCTCCTTCGCCAGCCCCAACAGCCGCAGCCATCCGCCGCGTGAGTAGAGCAGGCTCTGGGGGCCAACCTTGGCCGACCCCAGGACGATAAGTTGCCCTTCGGCGGCCAGATCTCCGACGGCGGCTATGGTCTCCTCCTGGGAGATGGCCGACCGCTTCGCCACCTCGGCGATATCGCAGGGTTCCGCAGCGGCTATCTGCTGCAGCACGGTCTCCCTTGGCCCGCCGTGCGCCAGCATCGCCAGACCCTGCAGAGTGCCGCGGTCCAGACGCCTGTGGCGTCTCGCTCCCGACACCACGATCTGACCGCCGCCCAGGGTCTCATTGGGGGAACGGATGATGAAATAGTCGCCCTTGACGGCAGCCACAGGCTGTCGGAGGCGGACCTGGGCCCAGGCCTCCTGGCCGGGAAGGATATCGTCTCCTTCAAGGAGCCTCACCTTGCCCTCGGTCTCGCTGGCTCCAGTGTGAAATGTGACGGCGGTGTTGTGGCGCAGAGGCCTCTCTAAAGCGGGGAGCACGCGCAATCTCACATCGAAGGCATCGCTGGGCGAGAGCCAGCCGGGGCTTGCCACGACCTGGCCGCGTCCAAGGTCGGAGGTGGCTACGCCGGACAGGTTAGCCGCAACCCGGCTGCCCGGCTCCACCTCGGACACCCTCTGGCTGTGGGTTTGTAGGCCCCGGATGCGGGTGCGAAGGCCTCCCGGTAGCACCTCCACCTCTTGCCCCACGCTCAAACTGCCATCGATCAGTGTGCCTGTCACGACGGTGCCGAAGCCGGAGATGGTGAAGACCCTGTCGATGGGCAGGCGCGGGCGCCCGATGTCCCGCTTGGGCTCCATGCTCTCAAGCTGGCTGTCCAGTGAGGCCAGCAAGCCGGGCAACCCTTCCCCTGTGACGGCGGAGACGGCAACCAGGGGCGCCTCCTCCAGCACTGTGCCTCGCAGCGTGTCCTGTAGGTCGGCTTTCACCAGCTCAAGCCACTCCGCGTCTACGAGGTCCCGCTTGGACAGCGCTACGACCCCGCTCCTAATCTGGAGCAGGTCTATTATGGCCAGGTGCACCCGCGTCTGGGGCATGACGCCCTCGTCGGCGGCTACCACCAGCAAGGCCAGGTCGATGCCACCAACTCCCGCCAGCATATTCTTAATGAACCGCTCGTGTCCGGGCACGTCCACGATGCTGACCTCGCGACCGCTGGGCAGCCGCAGCCAAGCGAAGCCCAGGTCGATGGTCATGCCCCGCTCCTTCTCCTCGCGGAGCCTGTCTGGGTCGATGCCCGTGAGCGCCTGAACCAAGGCCGACTTGCCGTGGTCAACGTGGCCGGCCGTGCCGATTACGTACATGGCGGCCCTTTGTCATAAGTATCGTCAACGACAAGGCATAACTTTACAACCGCTACATATTAGCATACGATGTCATGGTTCGGATGGCCAATGGTACCGAAATCGAGTGGCTATCTAAATGTCTAAATTCCCCTGAGCGGCTAGGAAATACTGCCCGTTGTCTTGCTTGAAAAGAGCGACTATACTGGGCCAGGCCTCCCTATCCGAACTATTCCTATTGCGAGGCATATGCTGACCACCGGCATTGATATAATGGAGATCGAACGAATCGAGGCGGCCCTGGCTAGGTGGGGAGATCGGTTCCTTTGGCGAGTCTACAGCCCAAAGGAGATCGCCTTCTGCCGGGGTCGGGTGCCCGAGCTGGCGGTGAGGTTTGCCGGTAAGGAGGCCGTCATGAAGGCCCTGGGGACGGGCGCACGGGGCGTGGGCTGGCGGGAGATCGAGATCCTGCCGATGCGGGGCGGCAAGCCGCTGGTCCACCTCCACGGGAGGGCCAGGAGCCGCGCCGACGCCCTCGGTTTGGGAGAGCTGGCGATAAGCCTCTCCCACTCTCGTATCTATGCCGTAGCCTCAGTGGTGGGAGGAAGGCAGTGAAGGTTGTGACGGTCGCGCAGATGCGTGAGATAGAGGAGGCCGCGGCGCCTCTTGGTCTGCCCGTGGATGTTCTCATGGAAAACGCAGGCCTGGCCTTCGCGCGCGAAGTGGAGGGGCATGCGCGAGGGGTAGCAGGCAGGAGTATCCTGGTCCTGGCCGGCCCGGGGAACAACGGAGGCGATGGCCTGGTGGCAGCGCGGCACCTGCACGACTGGGGTGCGCGCGTTAACGTATACGTCCTGCGCGAGCGGGAAGAAGACGATCCCAACTATCGTGCCGTCCGGGAGCGTGCCGTTCCCGTGACCACCGCCCGGGCCGATGCCGATCTCCAGCGCCTGGAGGAGCTCCTTGCCGCCAGCGACATCGTCATCGATGCTCTGCTGGGTACAGGGGTTTCCCGGCCTCTTCAGGGTGTCCTGCGGGAGGTGCTGCTAAAGGTCAGGCAGGCCCACAAGTCGCGGCCGGGCCTTACCCTGTTTGCCCTTGACCTGCCCAGTGGCCTCGATGCCGATAGCGGCGCTGTCGACGTTGCCTGTCCGCCCGCCGACATCACGGTCACCCTCGGCTACCCCAAGGTCGGCCTTTTTAGTGCCGCCGGGGCGGATGTTGTCGGAAAGATTATTGTCACTGATATCGGTCTGCCGCCCGAGTTGGCGGAAGGCGTGGATACCGATCTCATGACATCGGACTGGGTGGCGGGCGTGCTGCCGGCTCGGCCCTTACAGTCCAATAAGGGCACCTTCGGCAAGGTGCTTGTGGTGGCGGGCTCCACCAACTACACCGGTGCTGCCCATCTTGCCTGCCTGGGCGCTGCCCGTTCCGGGGCCGGGCTTGTCACCCTGGCCATCGCCCGCAGCCTTCACCCCATCATGGCCGCCCGGTTATCCGAGTCCACGTTTCTGCCTCTGCCCGAGGCGGAGCCTGGCATCATCGGCGCGGAGGCCGCTCAGAGCCTGCGCGAGCCCCTGGAGGGGTACGATGCCCTGCTGGTGGGCTGTGGGATGGGGCAAAGCTCGGCGGCAAAGGAGTTTCTGCGGGCCTTGCTCTTTGCACCTGCACCAGGATCAGCCGTGCATCAGGTCCTTGACGCCGATGCGCTTAACAACCTGGCCCAGATGAAGCGCTGGTGGATGCGGCTGGGAGAGCTGGTTGTGCTGACGCCCCACCCGGGCGAGATGGGACGCCTTCTGGAAATAAGCGCCGGCGAGGTGCAAGCGGACCGGCTGGGACATGCTCGACGGGCCGCTGGTTTGTGGAGAAAGTTGGTTGTCCTCAAGGGGGCGCACACAATCATCGCTACAGCGGATGGCAAGGTGCTGATCAGCCCCTGGGCCAACCCGTCTCTCGCTACCGCCGGCACTGGAGATGTTCTCGCCGGCGCCATCGCTGGTTTCCTGGCGCAAGGGCTGTCGCCACATCTGGCGGCGGCCTGCGGCGTGTATATCCATGGCCTCGCCGGCGAGATGATGCGTCAGCAGATGGGGGATGCAGGCAGCATTGCCGGCGATCTCCTGCCGCTCCTGCCGCTGGCTATGAAAGAGCTCCGCTCCTCCTTGTAACCTAGGTGAACCCTGCTGCGCCACTTCTTATAGCGATAGCTATGGTGTATACTGATTAAAATCATCGCCCTGCTCCTCCAGCCGTAACTTACATATCATTCAGGTGTTTCATTATGCAAAGGCTTCCGGCTGGAGATGAGCATAAAGCCCTTGGAATGGAGGTCTCATGAAGATACTCCTGGTTGAACCGCGCATAAGCTCGAAGATGGTCGGCTATACGCGTATGATTCGGCCGGAGCCGCTAGCCCTGGAGTTCATCGCGGCATCTGTCCCTGAGCACGATGTCCGCATCCTTGACCTTCGCGTTGACGAGAAGCCCTTGGAGAAAGAGCTGGCGGATTTCCAGCCCGACGTCATGGGTGTCACCGGCTACACCACCGACGTCCCAAGCATGCGGGAGTTGATGCGCCAGGCCAAGGCCCTTGATCCGGACATCATCACCGTCGCCGGGGGCTACCACGCCAGCCTGCTTCCCGAGGACTTTGACCTGCCTTACGTCGACGTGCTCGCCATCGGCGAGGGCGAGAATACCTTCCGCGATCTGGTGAGCGCCCTGGACAGCAGGCAAGACTTGGCCAAGGTGCCTGGCCTTCGCTATCGCAAGGACGGCGTGCAAGTAGCGACCCCGCGTCGCAAGCTCTCCCACAACCTGGATGAGCTGCCCCTCGCTGCCCGCAGCCTCACCGACCGCTACCGCTCGCGCTACCACTTCCACTTTTGGGAGAACCCCTACCTGGTCGAGACCACCCGCGGTTGCCCCTACCGCTGCAACTTCTGCTCCGTGTGGGTCTTCCACAACATGCGCTCGCGCCATCGTTCTGCGGAGTGCGTCGTCAACGAGTTGAAAAGCCTGAGCGGCAAGACCAGGATGATCTGCTTCGTCGATGACGAGCTCTTCCAGAACCCCAAGCGGGCGGAGCGCATCGCCGACCTGCTGAAGGCAGAGGGAGACCTCGGTTTCCAGTACTGGGCGCAGGTGCGGGCCGATGATGTAGCTAAGTGGCCGCACATCGCGGAGAAGTGGCGGGACGTGGGCCTCAACTCGGTGTTAGTCGGGCTGGAGAAGATAAACGACGAGGGGCTGGCTAGCGTAAACAAGAAGACCAGCACTCAAATAAATGAAAAGGCAATCCACATACTACAGGACAACCTGGGTATTGATATCTGGGGCGCGTTCATAGTTGACCCGTCCTGGACCAAGTTTGACTTCGACAACCTCATCGACTACGTTCGCAGCCGGAAGATAGCCTTCCCCAGCTTCACCGTGCTGACGCCACTGCCGGGCACGCAGCTCTTTGCTGAGAAGGTGAACGAGCTGATAACCCGCAACTACGAGATATTCGACCTGCTGCACACCGTGCTACCTACCAAGCTGCCCCTTGATGAGTTCTACGCCAATATGGCCCGCCTCTACGAGAGCACGACGCTTGGCTGGCGTGATCTCCTCAACAGGGTCAAAGAGGGGCGCATACCCAGGTCATCGCTTGAGCGCGTTCGGGAGCTCCTCAAGGATGTGACTAACCCGGAGGCGTACCTGCGCAGCGCCCATACATAAACGTGTTGACGAGGATTGGCTTTGACTAAGAGGGTAGTTATCACCGGCATGGGGGTCATAAGCCCCTTGGGCCTGGATGTACCGAGCCTGTGGGCGGCGCTGCTGGACGGGCGCTCCGGCGTCGGCCCCATAACCCTTTTTGAAACAGAGGGCTTCGACACAACGTTCGCCGCCGAAGTCAAGGGTTTCGACCCAACGGCCCACCTGGACCGCAAGGAAGTGCGGCGCATGGACCGTTTCGTGCAGTTCGCTGCGACGGCCGCGCTGCAGGCGGTGGGACAAGCGAGGCTCCAGCCGCAAGACATGGCACTGGAGGAGTTCGGGGTTGTCATCGGCAGCGGCATCGGCGGGCTTACGACCCTCTCGGAGCAGTTCCGCGTCCTTGCCGAGCGTGGCCCCGGACGCATCAGCCCCTTCCTGGTGCCCATGATGATCACCGATATGGCGTCGGGGCAGGTGTCCATACTGCTGGGGGCCAAAGGCCCCAACTGGTGCACCACCTCGGCCTGCTCCAGCGGTGCGGATGCCATCGGCGAGGCCTACGAGATAATCCGGCGCGGCGATGCCCCCGGAGTCATAACAGGCGGAAGCGAGGCGCCCATAACGCCCATTGCCGTGGCCGCCTTCAACGCTGCCCGCGCCCTCTCGACGCGCAACGATGCCCCCCAGCAGGCTTCGCGGCCCTTTGACGCAGAGCGGGACGGCTTCGTCCTGGGTGAGGGCGCGGCGATCCTGGTGTTGGAGGACCTGGAGCGCGCCTTAAGCCGGGGCGCTACGGTCATGGCGGAGGTGGCAGGCTACGGTGCGACCGCCGATGCCTTCCACATCACCCAGCCGGCCGAGGGCGGCGAGGGCGGCGCGCGGGCCATGCGTATCGCCTTGAAGAAGGCGGGCCTCGCGTCGGAGCAGATCGGCTACATCAACGCCCACGGCACATCGACACCCTTCAACGACAAGCTGGAGACGATGGCCATCAAGAGTGTCTTCGGCGAGGCCGCCTACGGCACGCCGATCAGCTCCACCAAGTCGATGCATGGCCATCTGCTGGGCGCCGCTGGGCCAATCGAGGCTATTGCCTGCGTCATGGCCATCCAGAATGGCGTCATCCCGCCCACCATCAACCTGACCAACCCCGACCCTGAATGCGACCTGGACTACGTGCCTAACAAGGCCCGCAAGGCCAAGGTGGAGGCCGCGCTTTCCAATTCGTTCGGCTTCGGCGGGCATAACTCCTGCCTGGTGTTTCGCTCGCCGGCTGGTATTTAAGGCGGAGAAGCTGATGGCACAGCGGAGAAACCTTTCCGATCTTTATTATGGGCGCCGCCGGGATTTCGTCCGGCCACAGCCCAGGGATGGCTGGGACAGATTTCTCGCCATGCTGGCCTATGTCTTCCCCTTTATCGTGCCCCTCATCCTTATTCTGACATCGAGCCGCCGCCCCTATCGCTACTACCATGCCATGCAGTCGGTCTTCATGACCCTGTTCCTGTGGGCGGGCATCATAGCTGTCATAGCCTTCTGGTACGGCGTAACCGCCTTCTTTTACGGCTACACCGACAACTCGCCGGGGAGCGGCGATATCCTCTGGTGGCTCTGGGGCTTCCATTTGGTTACTTGGTATTTTGGGTGGCGGGCCCTGCGCGGCAACACCTTCGACGCGCTCTGGGCCTCCACTTTTCTTGAGCGGATGGGCTGGATATAGCCGGCATGCTCCAGAGGAGATGGCGGTTGCCTAGGCCCGTACCCCACGAGCAACTGACTGCCTTCCCCAAGCTGCCCCCCTTCTTTGTGCAACTGCTTTACAACCGCGGCATCACCTCTGCTGCTTCTTGGGAGCTCTTTGCTGCCGCCGATGAAAGGCTCCAGCACGATCCCTTGCTGCTCCCGGATATTGAGAAGGCCCTCGAAAGGATAGAGACAGCTCTCGGCCGGGGCGAGCGCATCGCCGTGTATGGCGACTTCGATGCTGATGGTGTGACGGCCACAGTCCTGCTCACGCAGGGCTTGGCAGTCCTTGGGGCTAACGTGTGTCCATACATACCCCACCGTATCGGCGAGGGCTATGGGCTCAACAAAGCGGCGCTGAGCGGGCTGCGGGCGCAGGGAATCGAGCTGGTCATAACGGCGGACTGCGGCATCAACGCCCACGATGAGGTGGAGCATGCCCGTTCCTTGGGGCTTGACGTCATTATCACCGACCACCACAGCCTGACGGGCCCCGTGCCCGCCGCAGCAGCGGTCGTCTGCTCGGGCCACAGCGGACGCCTCTATCCGCATACCGGCCTGGCCGGAGTGGGGATGGCCTACAAGCTGCTCGAGGCCATGGCGCAGGCTTTTCCCGGTCGCGGGCTTGCACCGGAGAGCTACCTTGACCTGGTGGCCTTGGGCACCATCGCCGACGTTGCGCCGTTGCAGGGCGAGAACAGGTTCCTGGTTAAGCGGGGATTGCAGCTTCTAAAGAGGCCGCAGCGGCCCGGCCTCTGTCAGATGATGGATCTCGCCGGCCTGCGCTCCGGTCAGGTGGATGCCGAGGCCGTCTCGTTCGTCCTGGCGCCACGCATCAACGCGGCCGGCCGGCTGGACCACGCCATGCTCAGCTACGGGCTCCTGGCTACCGATTCCCAAGATGAGGCCAGGATAATGGCGGAGCGCCTGGAGGCCCTGAACGTGCGGCGCCAGCGCCTGACGGCTGAGGTTCTGGCGAGAGCTCGGGAGGAGCTTGCGCGTACCGGCGCCGCCTGGCCGATCCTGGTGCTGGCGGACGAGGCATACGACCCCGGCGTTGCCGGTCTGGTGGCCAGCAAGCTCGTGGAGGAGTATGGCCGTCCGGCGGTCGTCATAGAGCGGGGCAGCGATGTCTCCCGGGGGAGCGCCCGCAGCATCCCGGAGTTCAACATGGTGGAGGCGCTGAGCCGCCGGCCGGAGCTCTTCATACGCTTCGGAGGGCACCACCTGGCTGCCGGCTTCACCATACCAACAGGCAACCTTGAAGTGCTCCGTGTCCATCTCCTGGGCGCCGCTGAAGCCCACCTCTCAGGCCTTGAGCTTGAGCCATCCTTGGACATCGATGCCGAGATTGGTGTTTCAGCCCTGCGCGGCGAGACCTTTCGCCTGCTGGCGATGCTGTCGCCCTACGGCGAGGGCAATCGGGCACCGATCTTCCTGACGCGGGGGCTGGCGGTGATCGAGAGCCGGGCAACCACCGGCAATGGCGAGCACCTGCGTCTGAAGGTGCGAGGCGATGGCGTGACGTGGCCCGCCATCGGCTTCCGCCTGGGGCACCTGGCCCCGCGCGTCGGCCGGCGCGTCGACGCCGTCTACAGCATCACCACCGACCGCTTCAGCGGCAATAGCCTTTTGCAGCTTAACCTCCTGGACATTGCGCCTCATGGCGAACATCTGCCCCTCCCTCGCAAAGCGCCCTAGACGACCCCAAGTCGATCTGATATATTGGGGGAGCTTCCTCCCTTCGCTCTTCTTCTGAGGAGGCTCAGTCTCGGTCACAGGCAGAGAATGATCACGACCCTTGCAGGCGGCGGCGGCGCCGCCAAATTCTTGCGCGGGCTTGTGCGCGTCGCTTCGCCGGGGGACATCACCGTCATCGTCAACACCGGCGACGACAGCGAGTTCTATGACCTCTACGTCTGTCCCGACCTTGACATAATCACCTACACCCTGGCCGGGGTGGTCGACGAACAGAAGGGCTGGGGCTTCCGGGATGAGACCTTCCACTTCCTTGAAACCATCCGCAATTACGGGGAGGAGGCCTGGTTCTCCCTGGGCGACCGGGACCTTGCCACTCACGTCCACCGCACGCGCCTGCTGCAGCAGGGGCTCTCGCTGACCGAGGTTGCCGACCGCATCCGCCGCGCTTGGGGCGTCCAGTCCCGCATCATTCCCATGAGCGATGCCCCCGTGCGCACCCGCTTTCAGACGCCCGCCGGCGAGCTCGCCTTTCAGGAGTACTTCGTCAAGCGCCAGGCAGGCGACGCCGTCGAGGGTGTCATCTTCCAGGGGAGCGAGCAGGCGGCACCGGCCCTGGGTGTGCGCCAGGCCATCCTGGAGGCCGAGCGCATCATCATCTGCCCCAGTAACCCCATCATCAGCATCGGGACGATCCTCTC
>JACQUE010000102.1 GCA_016210425.1 Chloroflexota bacterium
GTCCTGAAGGTTTCCATGAATGGAGGCTACGGGTATAGGTGCCCCACCTGCTCCTGTCGCATGGCAGACCAGACACTGGGTCCGACCGACGTGGCTCGCTGGGATCTTGGGCTGGCTGCTGGGTTTGGCGAAGACGACTGCTGGAACGAGGAGTCCGACGATGATGGCTACGATGGGCAATGCTACGAGAATCCTGCGACCTTTCATATCCTCTCACTGCCTCCTTCCCTTTTTAGGCAAGGCACGCGTCGCTGACGCACCCTGCCACCATTGATCTCATTCTAGCATGGCATGTCAACGGAAACTATTCTAAAGCGATCGGCAGATGGCCTATGACGGCAATTGACACAGCCTGCAACAGGGTTATAATAGCATTAGAGTTTCTTCCCCAGGATCGGTTGGCCCCGCAGATATTGTGAAAGCCGTTTCAAACTCCCAGGTCGCGTGGTATAATATCTTCATCAATAGGTGCTCCGAATCGGGCCCAATGCTATTCTCAGAGGAGGGACAGGCAGCGGTTTACCCTATAAACACAGGGGTTAAGTTTCTCGGATGGGCGGCGTCCTTGGGGAAGAAAACCGGTCAATAGGCGTCCAACTTACCCACGTTCCCTCGGTAGCAGACGATTGATGAAAAAGAAAGTGGAGTCATCTTCATGCGAACCAGGACGAAAACGGTAGTTTGGTTTGACGAAGTCGGCAAGAACGATGTGGGGTTGGTGGGTGGGAAGGGGGCCAACCTCGGCGAGATGACCAGGGCCGGCATACCGGTGCCCCCTGGTTTCATTGTCACAGCCGATGCCTACTTCTCATTCCTGGCGCAGGCGAATCTAGCCGCCAATATCAAGAAGATACTCGCCTCGCTGGACCCCCATGATAGCGACAAGCTGCAGAGGGCCTCGGCAGCGATCATGACGGCCATTAGCGGCGTCAAGATGCCGGAGGAGATCGGCAAAGAGATCCTGGTGGCATATAAACGCATGGGAGATGGGCCGGTCGCCGTGCGCAGCTCAGCCACAGCCGAGGACCTGCCGGACGCGTCCTTTGCCGGTCAGCAGAGCACCTACCTCAACGTCGAGGGGGAGACGCGGCTGCTGGAGGCGGTCCAGGACTGCTGGGCCTCTCTATTTCAGCAAAGGGCTATCTTCTACCGCGCCGAGCGTGGCTACGACCACCTGAAGGTGGGTATCGCTGTCCCCGTGCAGAGGATGGTGCAGTCCGAGGTGTCGGGCGTGCTGTTTACGGTGGACCCCATGACAGGCGATCGCGAGAAGATCTTAATCGAGGCGGCCTATGGCCTGGGCGAGAGTGTGGTCTCGGGTGAGACGACTCCCGACATGTACGTGGTCGAAAAGAGGACCATGGGTATCGTCGAGCGGTCCGTCGCTATCCAGCCCTGGAAGCTGGTGCGCAACCTGAGGCTCTCCAAGAACGGCAAGGACGCCAACATTAAGGTGGACATGCCGGAGGCGGAGGGCGGCAAGCAGAAGCTTACCGACGACTGCATCGTCGAGTTGGCGCGTCTCGCCGGCCGCATCGAGCGCCACTACGGCAGCCCCCAGGATATCGAGTGGGCCAGGGAGGATGGTCGGTTCTACATTGTCCAATCGCGTCCCGTTACGACGCTGAAAGAGGAGGCAGAGGAGGAGCGGGGCGAGGAGCCCGTGGGGAATGTGTTGGTTAAGGGCTCACAGGCCAGCCCCGGCGTGGTGGCTGGGCCGGTCAAGGTTATCTTGGACGCCTCCGAGATCGGCAAGGTTCTGGAAGGGGACATCCTTGTCGCGGAGATGACGACGCCGGACTTCGTGCCGGCCATGAAACGGGCCGTGGGCATCGTCACCGACCGCGGTGGTAGGACCTGCCATGCGGCCATCGTTAGCCGCGAGCTGGGCATCCCCTGCGTCGTGGGAACGGGCAACGCTACCCATGCTCTCAAGACCGGTCAGGTGGTGACCGTTGACGGCGCCACCGGCCGCGTCTACGAGGGCGACATAACCGACAGATTTACGGCGGTGAAGGAGAAGACCTATCGCGGTGACCTCAAGACCACGACCCGCCTCTATGTGAACCTGGCCGAGCCGGACCTGGCGGATGTGGTGGCCAAGCGTAACGTCGATGGCGTAGGCCTCCTACGGGCCGAGTTCATTATCGCCCGCATCGGGGAGCACCCCTCCCTCGTGGTGAAGGAGGGGCGGCAGGAGGAATATATCACCAAGCTGGCGGAGGGCTTAACCAAATTCGCCGCCGCTTTCCACCCTCGCCCGGTGGTTTACAGGACCAACGATTTCAAGACGAATGAGTATAGCAATCTGAAGGGGGGCCAGGAGTTCGAGCAGTTCGAAGAGAACCCCATGATCGGCTACCGGGGCTGCTCCCGCTACGTGCGCGAGTCCGAGGCCTTTAGGCTGGAAATCGAGGCCATCAAGCGCGTCCGCGAAAGGTACAACAACCTCTGGGTGATGATCCCCTTCGTCCGCACGGTAGAGGAACTGGCCAAGGCGAAGAAGATCATGGACGATGATGGGCTCTCCCGCAGCAAGGACTTCAAGCTCTGGATGATGGTGGAGGTCCCCTCCAACGTCTTCCTACTCGATAGGTTCCTCGATGTCGGCATCGATGGTATTTCCATCGGTTCAAATGACCTGACTCAGCTAATCCTCGGCATAGACCGCGACAACTCGAAGTTCGCCGAGGAGTTCGATGAGCGCAATCCGGCGGTGATGATGGCCCTGGAGAGCGTGATAACCAGGTGCAAGGCGCGTGGCGTCAGCGCATCTATATGCGGACAAGCGCCGTCTTTCTACCCCGACCTTACAGAGAAGCTGGTGGAGTGGGGCATTACCTCCGTGTCCGTCAGCCCGGATATGATTGAGCGCACGCGAGAGATCATCGCTAACGCGGAGGAAAGGCTGGGCAAAGCTCCCCAGCAATAGAGGATCGCCCCCGCAGGGAGATTCAGCTCTTCCTTGGGAGTCACCGAGCGTATATCCCCGGCCCGCCCAGCTAAAAGGCTGGTTATGGTCCGGAGGGGATATGCGCAGTTGTTGTTCCCCCCCCAAATCCGCTCCTGGTCTAGTCGTGTGTTGAAGAATTAGGGAACAAAACGGGAATATGATTGTTATAGTAGACAAAGGGTAAAGTGGGGTATTTTTTGTCAGGAGCGGGCTGTTGGCCCTTGTCCAAGAGGTAAAAGAGCGCCTCGATATCGTTGAGATCGTGTCGGGCTACGTGCCGCTCCAGAAGGCGGGGCGCAGCTTTAAGGCTGTCTGCCCGTTCCATTCCGAGAAAACCCCCTCCTTCTTCGTCTTCCCGGAGCGACAGACCTGGCATTGCTTTGGGAGCTGCGGGAGCGGAGGCGATGTCTTTGCCTTCGTGATGAGGCGAGAGGGCATCGACTTCGGCGAGGCCTTGCGGCGGCTGGCCGAGCGGGCTGGGATCGCGATTGGCTCGGAGCGTCGGGGCGGCGCCGAGCAAGACCGGGAAGCGAGGCTGCGGGACGCCAACGAGGTGGGCGCCCAGTTCTATCACACTCTGCTGGTTGGCTCCCCGACGGGAGCCGCAGCCCGTGAGTACCTGGCGGGTCGGGGAATGGCGCGCCGGACGGTCCAAGACTTCATGCTGGGCTATAGCCCCGAGAGTTGGGATGCGCTGGGCAGCCACCTGCGAGAGCGCGGCTACGAGGACGAGGAGCTTATCGCGGCTGGGCTGGTGATGCGAAATGAAGAGACCGGCTCGATTTATGACCGGTTTCGCGGGAGATTGATGTTTCCGATCCGAGATGACCGAGGCCGTATGGTGGGCTTTGGGGCACGGGCTTTGGATAGTTCGGAGCCCAAGTATCTTAACTCGCCGCAGAGCGCCCTCTTCGACAAGAGTGGCATCCTCTATGCGTTGGACCGGGCCCGCGAGGCCATCCGGCGGGAAGGCAGGGCTGTCGTTGTAGAGGGGTACATGGACGCGCTGGCCGCGCACGAGCATGGCATTCACAACGTCGTAGCCTCGATGGGCACGTCGCTGACGGAGCGGCAAGTACGCCTGCTGCACGGCATGACGCATAATATCGTCCTGGCCTTGGATGCCGATGCGGCGGGTGACGAGGCAACCTTGCGCGGGATCGAGGTAGTGCGGGACGCCTTGGGCGAGGAGGTTGTGGCCGAGCGGACGCGACGCGGGCTGAGGCACTATCGCCGGTCAAGCGAGATCGAGGTAAGAGCGATGGTCCTGCCGAGAGGCAAGGACCCTGATGAGATCATAAGGGAGGATGCCCGGCTCTGGGGCGAGCTGGTGGAGAAGGCCCTGCCTGTTACCGACTACATCTTCCAGGCTATCGCCGGTCGCTTTGATCTGGCAAGCGCTGCCGAGCGCTCGAGGGCGGCGGAGGAGTTGCTGAAGGCTGTTGGGGCCCTGGACGACCCGGTACAGCAAGCCCACTACCTGCAGCGGCTGGCCCGCCTGGTCCAGGTGGACGAGCGGACGCTACAGGAACGGCTGCGGGCCATGCGGCGCGAGGGCAGGAGGCTGCGACAGGCCAGGGGGGAGGAGTCGCCGGCACCGGCGCCGGAGCGCGAGCGGGACCTGCTGGAGGAGTTCTGCTTGGCAGTGCTGCTACGCAATCCGGAGCTTCTAGCTGAGCCTCACGACCTGGCTGCCGATGATTTTCTGAGGAGTGAGAATCGGGAGGTCTTCTTGGGGCTGACCGAGGCCGACCTGGGGCTGCAGGACTTGCTTGGTGCCGGTCTGGGTGATCACCTGGAGGAGCTGATCTCAATGCAGCTTCCCGCGATGGATGCCGGGCTCTCTCGTCGGGCCCTGGCCGATGTGGTGGCCCGACTGCACAAGCGCCGGCTGCAGCAGATGAAGGCTCAGGAGGGTTTCCTCCTGGCTGAAGCAGCCGATGGGGCCGAGGAGTCCACCAGAATCTCTTTCTCACGCTGGCGCTCCGGGCCTGTCTCCGGGAAGGAAGAGATTGACCACCTTGTTGAACTGCAAGAGAAGGGAATGGAGTTGAATGCCCGCCTGAAAGAGGTCTTTCAAAGGCTGGACCGGAAGACAAGGACGGCGGAGGTAGATAGCAATGGTTAATGAAGAGATCAAGGAACTAAAGGAACTAAAAGAGAGGGATGCCTTCCTGCTGAATGATGAGGTGGAGGGGGATAAGGCGGAGACGCTAAAGGATATCGACCTGATCGACAAGCTTTCCGACAAACTGGGGGCCGGCGAGGTCGGCATCGCCGAAGAGAAGGCTACGGCTAAGTGGGTGGAGGAGCCTGAGGTCGAGCCTGAGGTGTGGGCAGCGGATGAGCCGGAGATAGTCGAGGTGCCGGTAGCGATCCTGGCCACGCACCTCGGCATCGAGGAGCAAGAGGGCAGCGAAGACCCGGTCCGCATGTACTTGCATGAGATCGGGCGCGTGCCTCTGCTCCGCGCCGAGGACGA
>JACQUE010000099.1 GCA_016210425.1 Chloroflexota bacterium
ATGATGGTCTGTACATAACGGAAGCGCGAAGAACTGGCGATGGACGATCTAGGAAGCGCACGGGCTTAGCGGGCTTGAGAGGCTGGTTGCGTGGCCGATGCAACTGACCGCGCAGCATCTGCACCGTAGAAAGGGAATCCTTGTGGAAGCGAAGGTTGCGGCCTACCTAAAGAGCAAAATGCCAAAGGCGACGAACATCTCAGTTGCCAACCTACGTCGCGTACCCGGCGGCGCCGCCCAGGAAACGTGGTTCTTTGATGCTCAGTGGCAGGAGGGCGACGAGCAAGTCGTCCGTAAGCTGGTCCTGCGGAGGAGTCAGGAGGGCGGCCCCCTGGCGACAGACCGCGTAACCGAGTTCAAGGTGTTGAAGAGCCTGGAGGCGACGCCGGTGCCGGTCCCACGAGTCTATTGGGCTGAGGGAGGCTCCGAATGGCTGGAGCGCCCATTTCTCATCATGGATCGGCTGGAAGGAGAGGTCGCCTTCGAGGCTATAGCAGATCCTGAACGAAAGCGCGCCGTTGCCAGAGACTTCGTGAAGGCCCTCGCCAACCTGCATGCCCTGGATTGGCAGAAACTGGGACTTTCTTTCTTGGGGGTCCCTCAGACGGCTGAGGAGTGCGCCGAGCGAGAGGTCGACAGGTGGGCCAGCATCTACTCGAGGGAGGAGTTGGAGCCTCAGCCGCTTTTCGAAGCCGAGCTGCTCTGGCTCAGGAGGAACAAGCCGAAGAGCGTGGAAAGGGTTTCCCTCCTATGGGGCGACGTGGGGCCGGGCAACTTTATCTTTCGTGGGGACAGGGTCAGCGGCCTCATCGACGCTGAGCTGGCGCATCTGGGAGACCCCATGGACGACCTAGGCTTTCTCCTCTGGAGGAGCCGGGCCAGGCAGATGCTGCCGCGGGAGGAGCTCCTGGAGACGTATGAGCGCTTCAGTGGGATTAAGGTGAACGAGGAGAGCGTGCGCTACTATCAGGTGCTGTCCAATCTTAAGACGGCAGTCATGGTCAACACTGCGACGCGAGGCTATTGCGATGGAAGGAGCAACGCGCCGCACCTGGCGGTTGTTGGACTTTCAATATTTCGTAACAATCTGCAGCAGGCCGCCCAACTAGCAGGGTTATAGCCGGATGAGCTGTCTACGAGAAGGAGGTAACCTTGAGGCCGACTGCTAAAGAGCTGCTGCTGGGCATCAAAGCTGCGCTAGAAAGCGTTGTTCTCCCGGACCTTAGATCGCCCTGGCCCATCGCTACAACCAATTCTATCTGCACCCTGCTCGCGCATCTGGCTCTTCGTGTGGAGAAAGAAGGCCACTATCTGGCAGAGGCCAATCAAGACATGCGCCAGACCTTCGCAGCCATTTCTGCAGGCCAGTCGGTGAAGGGGCCGGAGCTTTCCGAGGGCGCGCGCCAAGCCCTGCGTGCGCTCGAAGCTGCTTCAAAGGATGGCAAGCCACAACCATCCGCCTATCTCTCTGTTGAGGCCTTGACCGCCGAGAGCAACGAGCTCAGGCGGGCGCTGATTACCTTCATGGAAGCGCTGGAGGCGCTGGATCAGGAAGCAAGCTCGGTGCGCCAGATGAGGGATGAGGCTGTGGCTTGCTCCAAACGGCTGCTTGAGAGGGAGCTTCGCTTTATACCGCCGTATGGCGTGCCCCCTGCACGTACTCCCGTTGCTTCCAAAGAATGAGGTAGGTGCTATCGTAGCCGCCCGAAGGAGAAGGAGACTGCGCAGAAGACCGGCGGAACCGGCGGAAGGCGTCGGAGAAAGGGGGAGAGTCGATGGCACAGGGCGAACTGAAGCTGACATCACGGGACGAGTTACTTTATCCTCCTACCGACAAGAGCATCTACTCATGGTGTGAGACCAACTACTACGGATTCAACATCCCGGAGCACCGACTGAATGGGGAGGTCTACGTCTTGCTCCGCCCGAACCTACGGACGGTCGTCGCCGGCTTCTTCGCCTGGAAAGGATTCAAGAAGACCACACTTGCCGCTGAGTATTTTGACTATCAGGCCCACTTGCCCTTTCCCACAACGGACCTAGATGACTACGAGCTGGCCAACGGGCTCAAGGTGAAGATCCTGGCGCCTCTCAAGAAGGTACGGGTGGACTACGTTGATGAGAACCAGGACACCGAGGTGCATTTCATCTCGACAGGGATCATGCCCCCCCACCGGCCTGGCCCACGTGGCCACTACGACCAAGCGGTGAAGGTGGACGGGGAACTCGTCTTGCGCGGCGAGAAATACGTTATCGATGGCCACTTCACTCGCGACCGCTCGTGGGGGTCTCCCCGTCCGGAGGTCCAACGCAGCGGACCTCCTATGACGTGGCTGGTAGGAGTCTTCGGCGACGACTTCGCCTTCCATACGATGACGTATGATGACCCGGCGATGGGGCCGGAATGGGCGGGCGCCTACCAGGTAAGCAGCCCACCGGCTAGCGGCTACGTATACAAGGACGGCGTTACGAGGGAGCTGGTCAAGTCGTCGAAGCTCACCCTGCGCGGTCCGGATGGACTAGAGCCTC
The DNA here is from genome assembly GCA_016210425.1 of Chloroflexota bacterium. Classification (GTDB taxonomy): domain Bacteria; phylum Chloroflexota; class Dehalococcoidia; order JACQUE01; family JACQUE01; genus JACQUE01. The sequence continues at coordinate 2,530 of JACQUE010000099.1, forward strand.
GGGGGGCAATACTGGAGCTTGAGGACGACCGGGGAGACAAATACTCCATCAAAGGAGAAGCAACAGCCGTGCTACCTTGGCATACCTGGCCAAACATGCTCTGCTTCATGACGCAGATGCGCTGGGAGTGCGGCGGTAGAGTGGGCTGGGGCGATTTCCAGGATATTCACTCTAACAGCCATGTCGTGCGTTTCATGAAACAGTAGACCTACTGGGGTCCTGCCTTTGATGCTCTGCGTGAGAACATAAAACTGTAGGGAGGTCAGAGATGAACATTGCTCGGACGGCACTTAGAGGCTTGCTTTTGGGTGGTCTGGCGTTTGCGCTCGTCGTGCTGGCCGCGTGCGGCAAGGAGCAAAAAGCTGCTCCCACTGCCGCACCCGCGGCGACGGCTACGAAGGCAGCGGCAACGTCCCCGACCACGGCACCGGCGCCGACTGCGGCCACGCGGGCTGCTGTGACCAGCCCTGCGGCCACCGCTTCGCCGGCTGCGACGGTCCAGGCGAAGATTAATTACCTTGCCTCTGCGCAATTCGCCAAACAGCCGGCGAAAGCTCAGGAGCTGCTCAAGAAGTACCACGGATCTGCTCTGAAGCGTCCCGATCCCTATAATCCCCAGATTGGCGGCACCCTCCGCCTACCGGGCAATATCCCTGCAAATATGAACCACGTCAAGTCGCTGGAAGCTGGGGTCATCGGGCCGATCGAACACACCAACCCTGGCCTCATAGAGCCCAAGCTCAACTGGGGCGACGACCTCGTTCACGTCGAGATGCGGGGCGATCTGGCCCTGTCGTGGAGCCAGACGGGAAACGGCCAGGTATGGACCTTCAAGCTACGGGACAACGCCTACTGGGAAGAGAAGGCTCCCGTGGCACGGCGCCGTGTGATCGCCCAGGATGTGAAGTTTGACCTGGATATCTGGCGCACCGAGTCGCTGCTGGCCCCGGAGTTCTCCGACATCGAGAGCGTGGAGGCCCCAGACGACACCACCGTCGTTGTGAAGGGGAAGGTCCCCATGCCGGACCTGCCGACCGCCATGTGGGCGGTGAGAATGCGCCTCTTTGCTCCCGAGTGTTACAAGACCCCCACTTGCATGGAGCAGCAAATCATCGGTTTCGGGCCCTTCAAACTCCTCGAAGCGAAGCAGGATGTCGGCTACACCCTCGTGCGCAATCCCGACTACTATGGCCGCGACGATGCCGGCAATAAGCTTCCATACATAGATAGGATAGAGCGTGTGAATATCACGGACCCCGCCGCGAACATAGCCGCTATGCGGACGGGTCAGTTCGATGCCTCTACACGTCCCTACTCCGAGTTCCAGGACCTCCTGAAGACCCGCCAGGACTGGAACATCGTCATGACGGGCGCCTGCGTGGAGAACTTGACTTGTGCCGAGCAGATTAATTTCAACTACCGGAATCAAGGGCCTTGGCAGGACGTGCGGGTGCGCCGAGCCCTCAATATGGCCCTAGACCGAGACAAGATCGGCGAGATAGGTTACGGCGGGATATATACTATCCCTTACCCTGTGGCCTACTACGATGCCGGCTATGACTTCTATCTGACGACCAAGGACCTCCCGGCCACCATGCAGTACAATCCGACGGAGGCCAAACGCCTTCTGGCCGATGCGGGCTACCCCAACGGCTTCACCCTCAAGGTCCTGCGCACCCCCTTCACCGGCACAGGCCGCAACCTGGCCGACAGTAACGCCGACCAAGCGCTGGAGGAGATGTGGAAGCAGGTCGGCGTCAAGATTGACTGGGTTTTCCAGCCAACTCCGTCGCCCGTTGCCAGCTTCCAGCAGGCGAAGTGGGATGAGGCAATCGCCCTCATCTACTGGCCGACTGGGCAGCGCGCTCAAATGAAGCCCTACAACGCCTACAACTCCAAAGGGCTGTCCAACTTCCCTGGCATCAAGGACGCTGAGCTGGACAGGCTGACGGAGCAGCTTCGTGCAACGTTGGATCCGCAGCAGCGGACGCAGTTGAACAAGCAAATTGGCGACCGGTTCCTGGACCAGGCCTGGGCGGTGTTCGGCCCCGACCAGTGGCGCTACCAGGTGATGCAGCCGTGGCTGATCAACGCTGCCAATTACGCCGACTCGGAGATCACCCTGTACGGTAGCCGCACCTATGAGCGCGCCTGGCTCGACAAGTCGAAAGCGCCGGCAGAGCGGTTCAAGTAAGAGTCAGAACGTAACCTGTCATTCTGAGCGCCAGCGAAGAATCCGGCTTGGCCTTGGAGTTGCGATCGTGGTAACAGAGGCCGGACCCTTCGCTTCGCTCAGGGTGACAGGATAATCGCTCAGGTGACAGGGGTAATTGCAAAGGTGACAGCGTAAGTAGGCGACGCATTTTCATCGTCTGTGGCGCCCCGTCTGACGGGTCATGAGCGATTTCGAGCCAATAGGGGTTCAAATCCATAAACGACAGGTGTAGCTATGATGGGGAGGTAGCAGATGGAATCGTTGCCGATTACGCCCGAGGATGACGCGCTGCATCCGCCAACGCTGGACGACATGTGGTGGTGCGAGACCCACTGGTTCAACTTCGACCAGCCGGGGCCGAACCTTTCGACGACGATCTACCCCTTTATCCGGAAGAACATGAACATCGCGTCGGTGGCGGTCTTCCTATGGGACGGAAGCGCCTGCGAGCCGTGGCACGTGCGGTACGGGAGGGCCTTCTGGCAGGTGCCCATCTCACCATCGACGGACTTCAAGAACTTGCGCCTCGAAGGCCTGGAGTACGACCGCCTCGAGCCGTTCAAGTCGTATCGCGTGGCCTACAAGGAAGGCGACATAGTCGATATGGAGCTCCATTTCGAGGCCCTTCGCGAGCCCCACCTGGCCCACAAGAGCGAGCACGGGGGACACCTGGACCAGACCTGCCGCGTGCGAGGCTTCGTCAAGCTGGACAACGAGCGGATCGACATCGATTGTTTCGGCATGCGCGACAAGAGCTGGGGCCCGCGGACCGATCGGGCGTCTGGCCGGGGCGGAGGCGCTTACACCTTTGGGATTTCAGGTGATGACCAGTTCCTCGTGCTGACTGGGCCGACGGGAAGGAACGTCGGCCAGTCGCGGGGCGGCGGCTTCTTCTGGCGCGATGGGAAGAAGGCAGACATCTCTCGTGCTGAGCGGAGGGTCATTCGGCGCAGGCGCGGCTACCCTGAGGATATCGAGCTGCAGTTCGAGGACAGCCTCGGACGGCAGCTACGTGCGACGGGCCGCTGCCTGAACCGCGTGGCTAACCAGGCGCTCGCAGGGACGTTCGCCTGGTTAAGTATGACGGAGTGGCGCGCGACAGATGGCGCGCTCTTGATCGGCGAAGACCAGGAGGTCTGGACTCCGGATATGCTCCGCGGCGGGTCCCTCTTGCGGTTGGATACCGACTGAACCTCAGAACAACGGGGGTTGCAAGGGGGCGCACCCCCTGTCGGGGGTGTTATTCGGCCCCCGCGATCCGTCGATAGCCGAGACCTACTTTGTAGGGGGAAATCTTGCAGGCCTATATCGCCCGTCGCCTGCTTGCCTCAATTCTGGTCCTCTTTATTGTGACCCTCGTCATCTTCGGGCTGATGCGCCTTGTCCCCGGGGACATCGTCGACCAGATGGCCGGCCAACAGGGCATGCTCTATCAAAAGAATGTACAGGAGATCCGGGAGCGCTTGGGACTGACGAAACCCATCCATGAACAATACTTAAACTGGATAGGTGGCATTTTGCACGGTGATCTGGGCAAGTCCATGTGGACCGAGCAGTCGGCAGGCAAGCGCATCTCGGACCGCATCCCCGTGACCCTGGAACTGGGTCTGATGTCCCTGTTCATCGCCCTCCTCATCGCCATCCCGGTAGGCGTCATATCTAGCATACGCCAGGACAGCCTGCTCGATCAGGCGGGACGCCTCTTTAGCATCGGAGGCCTCTCCTTCCCGGACTTTTGGCTGGGGACCATGTTCGTCCTCTATGCCGCCCTTTGGTTCCACTACCAGGCGCCCATCCGCTTCGTCGATTTCTTTGACGATCCGCTGACGAACCTGCGGCAGGTGGGGCCGGCAGCCGTCATCATGGGCATACGGCTCTCCTCCACGACTATGAGGATGCTTCGTTCCGCCATGCTGGAGGTGCTGCGACAGGACTACGTCCGCACGGCCTGGTCCAAAGGGCTGCGGGAGCGAGCAGTCATCACCCGGCACGTCCTCAAGAACGCCATGATCCCGGTCATCACTATCTTCGGCAACCAGGTCTCCCTAATATTAGGAGGCACCGTCATTATGGAGACGCTGTTCAGCCTGCCGGGGATGGGACGCCTCACCATCGACGCCATTAACCAGCGGGACTACACTCAGGTGCAGGCCAACGTGCTGGTGCTGGCCAGCTTCATCGTCTTCGCCAACCTAGTGGTTGACATCTCTTATACCTGGTTTGATCCCCGTATAAGGTACCGTTAGGAGGCGCGGCGATGGCGCAGGGACAAGAGCTGAGCGCAGTGGACAGAGCAGCGACGCTAGAGCGGCTGGCGGAGGGAACGCGGCTGCGCCCCTCTAGGCGTGCGAGGTTGTGGCGGCTGGCCCGGCGCAAGCTGTTGGGCACCATTTCCGCCTTCATCATCCTCCTGCTGGCGGTCCTGGCCGTTTTCGGACCCTACATCGCCCCCTACGGCGCCTATGAGAAAAATATGCTGGACCGGCTCCAGGGCCCCAGTACCACCCACTTCTTTGGCACCGATGAGGTGGGCCGCGACGTCTTTAGCCGCGTGATCGCCGGCGCCCGCATCTCTCTGCGCATCGGCTTCCTGGCAGTGGCCCTGGGCACCGTCATCGGCTCCACGATCGGTCTCATTTCCGGCTACTTTGAAGGACGCTTGGACATGGTGCTCCAGCGCATCGCCGACGGGCTCATGGCCTTCCCGGGACTGGTCTTTCTCATCGCTATCGTCGCCTTCTTGGGACAAGGCATGGACAAGGCCATCATCGGCATCTCGATTCTCCTCTGGCCGGGGGCCAACCGTATCGTGCGGGGAACGGTGCTGTCGGTAAAACGGAACACATTCGTGGAGGCAGCCCGGTCCATAGGGGCGGGAGATTCGTGGATAATCTACCGCCACATTCTGCCCAATGTCGCCGCCCCCATCATCATCATCGCCTCTACCGCCGTCGGCGCCGCTATCCTCTTGGAGGCGTCCCTGGGCTTCTTGGGCCTGGGCAATCCATATCCCTCTCCCGGCTGGGGGACGATGTTGAGTGGGCCAGGGCGCAGCCAGATGGAGCGGGCGCCGTGGCTGGCGCTGGCGCCTGGCTTGGCCATCAGCATAGCCGTGCTCTCCTTCAACCTGTTAGGCGACGCCCTGCGGGATATTTGGGACCCCCGCTTGCGCGGAACATCGTAGGATGGAACAACTAAAGCGAGCCACACCTGTCGCCTGAAGGCGGACGGCAAGCGCTTCGTGGTTGCCGAGAAGAGGCTAATACACCTGCAACCCAGGGGTGCCCCGAATCCCCTTAGAGTCGCCAGAGCTAATAAGCGCATGCGATTCCGCCCTCGAATCCCCGACAAAGTCGGGGACTTTCATTATCAGGCCTTCGAGCAGCCCATCACGTGTTCCCTTGGCTCACGTTGCACCTTCGGGCGGCTTTCCTACATAGCCAGGAACCAATGGGCCGAACGGTTGGCAGCCAGGCAGGAGCCTATCTGGCCGGGCGACCTGCGGCCCTGTCAATGACGAACCATCCCCATGTCCTCATCGTGCCTTCACCCTATCCCCATCAGTGTGCCAAACTCACCTCCTCCCAAACGGGAGTCAATGATTCATGGTGTGAAATCGCAACTTGAGTGGCTCACTTTGGCTTGTTTGCCCCTTGTTCTGCTACAATGCTTCGAAGATGGCCTAATACACACGGAAGTGCACCACCAGCCCCAGCCTCTTGAACTCAAGGAATGCCGTTGATTAACGAGATCGACGTCAGGGCGCTTACTGGGCTCTCCCAATCAGAAGCGGCTGCCAGACTAAAAGAAGAGGGGCTCAACGAACTCCCTTCGGCCGGGCGGCGCAGCGTTCTAGCTATCGCGTTTGAAGTCGTCCGCGAGCCGATGTTCCTGCTTCTCCTCGCTACCGGGACGGTCTACCTGCTCTTGGGCGACCTGCGGGAGGCCTTGATACTGCTCAGCTTCGTATTCGTGGTAATGGGTATTACCCTCTACCAGGAACGCAAGACTGAACGCGCACTGGAGGCCCTGCGCGATATGTCCAGTCCGCGCGCATTGGTCATCCGAGACGGCGAACGGAAGCGCATCGCCGGGCGCGATGTCGTTCGTGAGGATATCCTCATCCTTGCGGAAGGAGATCGCGTCCCGGCGGACGCGGTGGTCCTTTCCTGCACCAACCTCTCAGCCGACGAATCCTTGCTGAC
>JACQUE010000103.1 GCA_016210425.1 Chloroflexota bacterium
CGCTCCTACGAAAATGATTTGGTTGGCTACCAAGCCTACGCAGGACCGCCCCCGTTTTCATCGCCTATGGTGGGCCGAGAGGCCCATGGGATGCTCGGGGTGACAGCCTTTGTTCCTGCACCCCCCTTAACCCTTGTCTATATAGACATCCTTCAGTATGGGTATGACCATCGGGGCCACGAAGTAGTTCTTCACATAGGGCTTGACCAGCAGGTAGTTCTTGCTGTGCCAGAGGGGCAGCCAGGCAGCGTCGTCCACGATCATCTGCTCCACCTGCTGGTAGAGTTGCATGCGCTTCTGCTCGTCGCGCTCCACCCGGGCTTGCTCCAGGAGCTTGTTCACGTCAGGGTTATTGTAGTTGGTGTGGTTCTGGGTGCTCCCCCCGTAGAGGAGGATGTCCAGGAAGTCGTGCGGGTCCGGGTAGTCGGCGATCCAGCCCGCCTCGAACATCTGAAAGCGCTTGCGGGAGAGGTCCGAGAGGAAGGTGGCCCACTCCACCTGCTGGATCTGCACGCTCAGCCCGAGGTTGTCCTTCCACATCTGGATCACAGCCTCGCTGGTGGGAGGCACCGTGGCACCCGAGCCCGGGATGGTGACCGTGACCGGGGGAAGCTTGTCAACGCTGCCGTACTTGGACTCGGAGATTAGCTTCTTGGCCAGGGCCGGGTCGTACGCGAGGCCCTTCAGATCCTTGTTGAAGCCCGGCATGCCGGGCGGCAGGATGCCCTTGGCCGGCTCCTCAAGCCCCTGCAGCACCGAATCGATGATCAGCTTGGTGTTGACGGCACGGACCAGAGCCTGCCGTACTTTGGGATCGTCGAAAGGCGGCGTCTTGACATTGAAGCCGATGTAGCCGATGTCCAGGTTTTCCGATATCACAAGCTGCTTGTTCAGCGGGTTGCTGGGGTCCCGCACCCGCTCCATGTCCGCGAGGCCTACCCCGCTGATGTCCACCTCGTTGTTCTCGTACATAGTCATGGAGGAGCCGCCGCTTAGGAGGAAGGTCACGGTATTGAGGTGGGCGGGGCCTCGGTAGTAGCTGGGGTTGCGCTCCAAGACGATGCGCTCACCCTTGCGCCACTCCTTCAGTTTGAAGGGGCCTGTGCCATTGGGCTTATCGGTCCACTTGCGCCCCTGCTCCACGTTGGCCTTGTCGACAACGAAGGCGGTGGGGTAGGTGAGCTTATAGAGGAAGTAGGACTTGGCGACATCGATCTGGACCTGGAGGGTGTGATCATCGATGACGGTCACGCCCCTCATCTCCTTGGCCCTACCATTTATGACGTCGGCCGCGCCCACGATGTCGCCAAGGTACTCCTCGGCCACCGTCGACTCGGTCTCTGTCCTGGCCGCCCGCTCGAAAGAGTACTTGAAGTCCTGGGCCGTTACGGCGCGGCCGCCGTGGAACTTGGCGTCCTTGTTCAGGTGGAAAGTGTAGGTCCGCCCGTCGGAGCTCACGTCCCAGCTATCGGCGATGTCGGGCGCCAGCTTGACGCCGTCTCCATCGCGCACGAGGGTCACCAGCCCGCTGAATATCTCGACCACATAGGCGGCCGAGGTGGCGTCGCTGCTGAGCGCCGGGTCGAGGGTGGGTGGGTCGCCGCCCAGCATGGTGATCTGGCCGCCGCTCTTGGGCTGGCCCGGCTGCCCGGATTCGCTCGCCTTGCTCTTGGTCTCAGCCGTCGCGGCCGGTTTGGCCTCCGTCGCCTTCCCCTCTCCACCTCCCCCTCCCTGCGAGAGCAAAACTGCGAGCGCAACCCCCGCACCGATCAGCAAGACGACGATCAAACCAACCAGGACGGCAACAGTCCTCTTCATCTTTGAATGTCTTCCCCCTTTGCCGGTCGTAATCGAATGCCCAAATGTTAGCGTAAACGGTTAACCAATGGCAATAGCGCGAAGGCCATGTTAGAAGTATCCCATGCAACCTGCCGCCATTCAAGCCGGCAGCCGACCTACTCCTTTATTACGTGGATGGAGGCCTTCAGAAGCTGGAGCGTTATCCTCCTGTTGCGCCCCATCTGGAACCGGCGATAGAGGGGGTCCGGCAGCGAGACCTCGAGGTCGTGGCCGGAGTCTGAGCCATCCAGGCGCACGAAGAGGTCGTGGGCCACGCCGCGCCGCATCTCGTCGGCAACGATCCCCATTAGCAGCGACCCCTCGCCTGTGTCGCGCACGGGCCTGTCGGGGCGCACGACGTGGACATCGGCGGGCCGGATGCAGAAGATGACCCTCTGGCCAGCTTTAAGCTCAGGGTCAGGCGGAAGCTCTATCTGATGGCCGCGCCAGTCCACCACCACACCGTCGCCGGCAGTCGAAACAACAATACCGTCTAGGACGTTGCGGACACCCATGAAGTAGGCCAGGGCCCGGCTCTCCGGCCTCCGGAACATCTCCTCCGGGGGCCCGAACTGGCGCACCTCGCCTTCGTAGACAATGCCGACGCAATCGGAGAGGACGAAGGCCTCCTCCAGGCTGTGCGTGACGTGTACGGTAGTGATCTGGAACTCGTGCTGGATGCGCTTAAGCTCCAGCCACAGCTCCTGGCGCGTCGCGTAGTCGAGGGCAGAGAAGGGCTCGTCCAGGAGCAGGAGCTTGGGCTGGATGACGAGGGCCCGCGCCAAGGCCACCCGCTGCTGCTGCCCGCCCGATAGCTCCGCCGGATAGCGCCCCTCCAGCCCCTCCAGCCGCATCAGCGCCAGCATCTCGCCCACGCGCCGCCGCGCTTCGCCGCCCGGCACGCCGATGAGCCCGTAGGCGACGTTGCGCTCGACGGTGAGGTGGGGAAAGAGGGCGTAGTTCTGAGGTACGTAGCCGACACGCCGTCGCTGGGGAGGCGTATCGAGGCCGCGCGCCGAGTCGAAGACATCCAGGCCGTCGATGGCGATCCTGCCGCTGTCGGGCCGGGCGATGCCTGCGATGCAGCGCAGCGTCAGGCTCTTGCCTGCCCCCGAGGGCCCGAATAGCACCAGAATCCCCTGCTCGCCCGTGAACCGGGCCGAGAGGGTGAAGGCCGGGTAGTCCTTGCGGATATCTACTTCAAGCATAGTAGCTGCCGATGGTGGTGCGCCTAGCCAGGGCCTTGAAGGCGACCAGCACAACGAAGGATGTGACGGTGAGGAAGAGAGAGAGCACCAGCGCCGCCCGGAAGTCCGACTGCATGGCCTGGTAGATGGCGAGGGGCATCGTCTGCGTCCGCCCCTGGAAGTTGCCCGCGAACATGATCGTCGCCCCGAACTCGCCCAGGGCCCGCGCCCAGCTCATGACGGCCCCGCTGAGGAGCGCGGGCAGCGCCAGGGGCACTGTCACGCGCAGGAAAGTGCGCAGACCCGACGCCCCCAACGTCGCCGAGACGCTCTCCAGGTCGGGCGGGACGGCCTCGAAGCCGCCCTTGGCCGCCTTAACATAAAACGGGGCAGCAACGAAGAGCTGAGCCATCACCACGGCGGCCGTGCTGAAAGCCACATGCAGCCCTAGCGCCTCTAGCTGTGCCCCCAGGATGCCGCGCCTGCCGAAGGTCATGAGCAGAGCGACGCCGGCAACGGCGGGAGGCAGCACCATGGGCATGTCAAGGGCCGTGTCCAGCAGAGCGTGGCCAGGGAAGCGATGCCGGGCCAGCAGGTAGGCAGCGGGCGTTCCCAGGATAATGGTGAGGGCCACGGCGATTGCCGAGGTAACGAGGCTCAAGCGCAGCGCCTCCACCACAACGGGGCGACCGATGTAGCCGGCGACGGCGCCACTGCTGGCAGCGCGGTAGATCACGGCTCCCAGAGGCACCACCAGGAAGAGGACCAGGGCTAGGGCCAGCGCCGAGACCCACACCAAATTGAGTCGCGCCGTTGAGAACGGGCGCAGCCAGCGAGCTTTCGTGGGGGCTTGGGATGCAGCCGTTTCCATATCAGTCACCTTAGGGGCAGAAAGCCATGCCTGGTCAGCAGGGCCTGGCCTTCCGGCGAGAGCAGGTAACCGACGAAGCGGGCCGCGTCCTGAGGATGGCCGGCACCCTTGAGGACGGCGACCTGGTAGCCTATGGAGGGCTGGAAACCCGATGGGATGAGGATGGTGAGGAGCTTATCGCGCACCTGCAGTGTGACGTCCGTCTGGTAGACGACGCCTGCGTCAGCCTCACCCAGGAGCACCTTTGCAAGCACGAACTTCACGTCCTCCTCCTGCGACGCCACATTGGCCAGGACACGCCTCGCGAAATCGGGGCCGTAGGCCGCATCGCGGCTCATCGCCTCCAGCGCCACGATGCCGTAGGCACCCGCCGGTACCCCGTTGTGCGCTAGGACAAGGCGCTTGCCGGGTGATGCGAGGTCGGCAAGGCGCTCGATCTTGCCGGGATTAGCCGCCGGCGTCACCACCACCAGGCTGTTCCGGGTGAACTCCTGCGGGGCCACCGCCAGCAGGCCCGCTTGCCTGGCCAGGTCCATCTGGCGCTCGTCGGCGGAGGCGAAGACATCGGCGCGAGCCCCCTGCTCCAACTGCGCCCGAAGGTGCTGCGAGCCCGCTAGGTTCAGGCGCACTTTGAGCCCAGGGTGCGCCTCCTCGAAGGCAGATATCGCTTCCCTGAAAGGTTTTTCTAGGGAGGCCGCAGCAAAAACCGTAACTGGAGCCTCCTTCGCGCGGGCTCGGCAGCCGGCCAGCCCCGCGATTAGGGCTATGGCCATGATGGCTCCCGTCGCTCGCCACGCCATCACTTAGCCTCGGCTCTCCTGTCCGTCGCCTCGGGCCGTGCCCGCAACTCCGCCAGTTCAGCCGCGATCTCCTGGCGAAACTCCTGCAGCTTGCCGTCCAGCCGCCTGAAGAGCCGGACGGCGGCCCGGCCTGCCTCGGTCAGGCGGGCGCCTCCGCCGCCGCTGCCACCCGTCGCGGTTTGGACCAATGGCACACCGCCAAGGTGGTTCATCGACTCGACCAGGTCCCAGGCGTGGCGGTACGACATGCCCATCGACCGCGCCGCCGCCGAGATGGAGCCATGCTCGTCGATGCGCTCCAGCAGCACCACGCGCCCATAGCCTAAGTAGGTTCTGGCGCCAGCCTCAATCCAGGCGCGGGCGTGGACAGAGACATCCCCCTCCAGTGGCAGTCCGATGTTTGCCGCCGGCCGCGCCCGCTCTTCAGGCCTGTGCTTAGGCGATGACGTAGTCATTAGATGCACGGTAATATACGGTAATACATAACGGAATGTCAAGGCGCGAGAGAGCGCGGTCAGATGGAAATCGGGTTTTAGTCGGCGGCGATTACGGGATCTAAAGCTGTCAGGCTGAGTTAAACCTGTTTTGGAAGTCAGCGAGGAAGAACTCTTGCTTAGAGAGAAGAGATGTGAGAGAATACCTTCCGTAATTGTTGCCAA
>JACQUE010000112.1 GCA_016210425.1 Chloroflexota bacterium
GCCCTCAGAAGAGGGAACGGCTATGGAAGAGGAAGCACCTAGAGAAAGCCCTCAGCCGCAGCCTGGCGAGGCGGAGCTCGACCCCGAGCGCCAGCGAAAGGCCAGGGAATATGCCCGCATCTCGCGGCGACTCTTCTTCCTCGACCTGGCCATCGGGCTGGCGGCGCTGCTGCTCCTCTGGCTGGCGGGCCTCTCCGCCGACCTGCGCGGCGCGCTGCATCTGCCTCGTCCCGCCCTCATCGCCGCCTACACGACGGTCCTCATAGCCGGCTACGGGCTCCTTCTGAGTCCACTCGCCGTCTACAGCGGCCATGTGCTGCCACGCCGCTACGGGCTATCGGTACAGAGCTTCGGCGGCTGGCTCTTCGATGTCGTAAAGGGCGGCGCCATCAGCTTCCTGCTCGGCCTGGGCGCCGTCGAGGGCATCTACTGGCTGCTGCAGCGCCAGCCGACGCTGTGGTGGCTCTGGGCGGCCATCGCCGCCTTCGCCGTCTCGGTCCTGCTGGCCAACCTGGCGCCGATACTCATCGTGCCCCTCTTCTTCAAGCAGCGGCCCCTCGAAGACGAGGACCTCAAGCGGCGTTTGCTGGACCTGGCGCAGCGGGCCCGCGCTCGCGTCAGGGGCGTCTTCGTCATGGACTTCAGCCGCAAGACGACTACCGCCAACGCCGCCCTGATGGGCCTGGGCAACACGCGCCGCATCGTCCTGGCCGATTCGCTGTTGCAGCGGTACACGCCCGATGAGATCGAGGCTGTCCTCGCCCATGAGTTGGGCCACCACGTCCACCGTGACATACCAAAGCTTATGGCTATACAGGCTGCTACGACGCTCCTGGGCCTCTACCTGGTCGCGCTCGTCCTGGACAGGGCTACCGGACATTTCGGCTTGCGCGGCATCAGCGACATCGCCAACCTGCCTCTGTTGCTTCTGACCATCGGAGTTCTCTCGTTCCTGCTTCGCCCCCTGAGCAACGCCCTGAGCAGGCGCATCGAGGCGGATGCCGACCGCTACGCCGTGGAGGAAACGCAGCGGCCGCAGGCCTTCATCTCCCTCATGCGCAAGCTGGTCAACCAGAACCTCTCGGAGGCCGAGCCAGCCCGTTGGGTCAAGCTCCTCTTCTACTCACACCCGCCGCTGGCCGAGCGCATCGCCATCGCCAGGAGCTACGAAGACCGGCAGCAGCAGGATCGCTAGTTGCATCTGGACTCAGGGCTATGTATTGTTAAGTGGGCAAGGGACGAGAGCGACATAGAGGTAGCATGAAGCTGTATCTGGTGCGACATGGGGAGACGACGCGCAACCGCGAGGGCCGGACGCAGGGGCGCGATGACGAGCCCCTCTGCGAGGAGGGAAGAGCCCAGGCCGAGTTGCTGGGCCAGGCCTTCAAGGACTGCAAGGTAGCAGCAATATTCTCCAGCCCGCTCCTCCGGGCCGTCGATACCGCCAGCGCCATCGCATCGCACCACAGACTGGACGTTAACGTCGAGGAGAGCCTCATCGAGATCGACCAGGGGGAGATGGACGGCCTCACCTTCACGGAGATGCGCAGCCGCTTCGGCGATGTCCTCCGCCAGTGGGCCGCCGACTCCGAGAACGTCCGGCTGCCGGGCGGCGAGTCGATGGGGGACGTGCAGCGGCGCGCCTGGGCGGGCGTGCAGGGCATCCGCGAGCGCCACACCAACGACTCGGTGCTCCTCGTCAGCCATAACTTCGTCATCCTCAGCATAATCTGCCGAGCGATCCATCTGGAGGTCTCGAATTTCCGGCGCTTCCGCCTCAGCCCGACAGGCGTCAGCCTGCTGGACCTGGGAGAGGACGATGGCATGCTCCTCAGCTTCAACGACACGTGTCATCTGGCTGGCCATCTCGTGTAGGGATGAACCCGACAGGGGGTAGAATGATGTTCGGCGGGCTTTCGGCCATCAAGGGAGGTCGCCTGCTCCTGCTCCTGGCGTTGCCGGTCCTCATCTACTTCGGGTTCGCCACCATCGCCAAGGCCATCGAGACCTATGAGCTGAAGCAGGAGCAGGGGCGCATCCAGCGGGATATCGGCCAGCTTGAGAGCCGCAACGCCGACCTGCAGAAAACCGCCGACTACCTCAAGTCTGACGACTACATCGAGAAGGTGGCCCGCGAGCAGCTCAACCTGATAAAGCCGGGAGAGAAGGCGGTGGTCGTCATTGCGCCGCCGGGCCAGCAACCTCCCAGCGCCGTGCCGGAAAACGCCGCCAAGGTCGACACCCGCCCCAACTGGAGGCGCTGGTGGGACCTCTTCTTCGGCCCGTAACTGGGCCGCCAGCCGCACCCTCTCCTGATGGCCTCAGCTATCGACTCCCCGGATCATCCCCTGTGCTAGAATCTTTTTAGGATATAAGAAACTCGAGGAGCCATGCCCAAGCTCACCTCAATCCAGCAGCGTGTCGTCCGATTCATCGCTGAAAAGCGCCTTTTCGCCTCCGGAGAGACCGTCGTCGTGGCGGTCTCCGGCGGCCCCGACTCCGTCTGCCTGCTGCACGTCCTCGCCTCGCTGCGGGAGCGGCTTGGGCTGCGGCTGCATGTCGCCCACCTCAACCACGCGCTGCGCGGCGCCGACGCCGAGGCCGACGCCGCCTACGTCGCCGGGCTTGCTGCCCAACTCGGCATCCCCGCCACGATAGAGCGCCGCGACGTGCCGGCCTTTCGCCGCCTCCATCGCCTGACGCTGGAGGAAGCGGCACGGGAGGTGCGCTACGCCTTCCTGGCGGAGGTCACGCAGGCAACAGGCGCAGCATCCGTCGCTGTGGGGCACACGGCGGACGACCAGGCCGAGAGTATCATCATGCACCTCCTGCGCGGCAGCGGACTGGCCGGGCTAGTCGGCATGGAGCCCCGGAGCCAGTGGCACTCGCGGCTGACGGGCGCTCGCCTCACTGTCGTAAGGCCCATCCTGGGGCTGAGCCGACAGGAGACCGAGGCCTATTGTCGCGCACAAGGCCTGGAGCCCCGCCGAGACGTCACCAACGAGCACCCCGGCCACCTGCGCAACAGGATCAGACGCGAGCTCTTGCCGCTATTGCGCCAGTACAACCCGCGCCTCTACGAGGCCCTGGCCCGCCTCAGCCAGGCCGCCGCCGAGGACAAGGCGTTCTTGGACGAGCAGGCATCGGCGGTCTGGCAGGAGGTCGCTTCAGAGACTGATGGGGCCATAACGCTGGACAAGGCGGCGTTGGGCCGCATGCCCGCCGCGCTCCAAAAGCACGTGCTGCGCCGGGCTGTGGAGCGGCTGTTGGGCGACCTGATGGACCTGGAGTGGCGCCACATCGAGGCTATGGCGGAGGCGCTCGCTAAGCCGGCGGGCAAGAGGCTGGTCCTACCGCGCGGGCTCATCTTCTCGGTCGGATACGAGACATGCCGGCTCGCACTATCATCCTCCTTGGCGCCGCCCCCCCTTCAGGGTGAACGCCGCCTCAATGTCCCAGGGGAGACGCTTATCCCCGGCTGGCGCGTCTCCGCCGAGGTCCATCCGCCCTCCCTAGAGGCGCAGGCTGAAGGCCCATTCGAGGCTCTGCTGGACTTCGAGCGGGCGGACGACGAGCTCACTGTGCGGGCGCGGCGCCCCGGCGACCGCTTCCAGCCCCTGGGCATGGCGGAGCCCAAGAAGCTCCAGGACTTCCTCGTCGATGCTCGTGTGCCGCGAGACGAGCGCGACTCCATTCCGCTGGTCTGCTCCCCACGAGGCATCCTATGGGTGGTAGGGCACCGCATCTCCCACGTGGCGAGGCTAACGCCCTCGACCAGGAACGTCCTCCACCTCCGATTTCAGAAACTTTAGCGATTCCGTCACACCCTTCCTCCCAAACGTCTCCAGAAGGGTCGCCAGGCCCCGCAAACTCCCACCCCGCCCTTGACACACGCATCGAATATGATAACATTGTCGCTAACAAATAGGGATTGCGGCAGATACTGCCTTTCCCGTATCCCGCAAGCTGAGGCTTTTGGGCTTTTTGCTATTCTGGGCAATCGCGTCGTCTTTGGAAGGAGTGTGACCATAGCTGTGTGGGCGGTCGGCCGAGCCGAGCGACAGTAAGAACAGCGGAGAGCACCCCAATGAAGACGTATATCATCAGGCGACTGCTTCTGAATATCCCGGTCCTCTTCCTGATCACCATCGGCACCTTCGGCATGCTCCGCCTTACCCCAGGCGACGTTGTCCTCGCGCAGATGACCGATGTGGGCACCATTAAGAAAGAAGACGTCGAGATCATCCGCAAGCAGCTCGGCCTTGACAAGCCCTTCCTCCAGGAGTACGGGCACTGGGTCAGCAAGATGTTTCGCGGCGACATGGGGCGCAGCCTGCGGGGCGGCTACAACGTCAGGGACCAGCTCTTCCACACCCTGCCCATCAGCATCGAGCTGGGGATCATCGCTATCATCATCGGCGTGCTCGTTGGCTGGCCCATCGGCATCATCTCGGCCATCCGCCAGAACAGTATCTCCGACTATATAGGCCGCCTATTCGCCATCGGCGGCCTCTCCTTCCCCGACTTCTGGCTGGCAACCATGTTCGTTGTTTTTGTGCCCTTGTACCTGGGATACCTTCCGCGTCTCAGCTATATCCCCCTTACCGAAGACCCGCTGGCCAATATTCAGCAGTTCATCTGGCCGGGGCTGATCATGGGCGTCAGGATGTCCGCTACTACCATGAGGATGTTGCGCTCCACCATGCTGGAGGTGCTCCGGCAAGACTACATCCGCACGGCTTGGTCCAAAGGGTTGAGGGAGAGAGCGGTACTAACAAGGC